>JBKBUD010000093.1:0-7733 GCA_046290865.1 Novosphingobium sp.
GACCTCTGGGTATCGCTCGGCAATGCCCTCGTCGGCCATAGCGATGGCCTGATCACGCCCGCAGCCCAGTTCGCTTTCCAGAAAGCTGCGTCGATTGCCCCGGATCATCCCGGCCCGCCGTTCTTCATGGGACTGGCGCTGGCGCAGTCGGGCAGGCTTGCCGACGCTCGCGCCATGTGGGCGGAACTTCTGCGTCGTTCGCCTGACGATGCTCCCTATCGCGCCGATCTGGTGGAACGAATCCAGCGGATCGATTCGATCATCGCGCAAAGTTCGGGCGCAGGGACTGCAGGTGCGCCAGTGCCGACATCGGCCGAGGACTCTGCGCCGGCCGCTCAACCATCTGAATAACAAGGAAAAAATACCCGAAAGGAACGTCCATCCGGACTGTTCGTTAGGTACCCGCAGATGCGTTCGTCAGCCCATTGCAGGGCCATTGGGGCAGTGCTAAAGCGCCGCGCCATTTCCGCCGTTCCGGCGAAAATGTTCGAGGCTTTAGGCCGGGGGCACCGTTGCCATGAGTGATGCCGTTAGCGATGCGGGACCTGAACGGGCACCCGTGTCCGCACATTCCGCTGGCCATGGTCATGCAGGACATTCCCATGGGTCGCTGATGAAGCTGGCGGTCGGTGCGATCGGCGTCGTCTTCGGCGACATCGGTACCAGCCCGCTCTACGCCCTTCGCGATACCTTTGCCGGGCACCACAAGCTTCCGCTCGATCTGCTGCACATCTACGGCATCATCAGCCTGATGTTCTGGTCGATGATGATCATCGTGACGTTCAAGTACGTCTCGATCATCATGCGTGCCGACAACAAGGGTGAGGGCGGCAGCCTCGCGCTGCTGGCGCTGATCAACCAGCATACCGATGGCAAGCGCTGGGGCAGGGGGATCATCCTGCTGGGCGTGTTCGCCACCGCGCTGTTCTATGGCGATTCGATGATCACGCCGGCAGTCTCGGTCATGGGCGCGATCGAGGGCGTGGCCGTCTATCGCCCCGACATGCACCCGGTGATCGTGCCGCTTGTCGTCGGCATCCTCATCGGGCTGTTCTTCATCCAGAGCCGAGGCACCGAAAAGGTCGCCGCGTTCTTCGGGCCCATCATGCTCGTGTACTTCGGCACGATCGCCGTGCTCGGAGCGCTCAGCATTGCGCAGTATCCGCAGGTCGTCGCAGCGCTCAGCCCGCACCATGCGGTGACGATGTTCATCGCCGACCCGTGGCGCGGCTTCCTCGCGATGGGTGCAGCCGTGCTTGCCGTGACCGGTGCCGAGGCGCTCTATGCCGACATGGGCCACTTCGGCCGCAGCCCGATCCGCATGTCGTGGCTGGTGTTCGTCCTGCCGGCGCTGGTGCTCAACTACCTCGGCCAGGCCTCGCTGCTCATCCGCAATCCGGCGGCACTGGAGAGCCCGTTCTACTATCTGGCCCCTGAGTGGTTCCAGTGGCCGCTGCTGTTCATCGCCTCGTGCGCCGCCGTCATCGCCTCGCAAGCGGTAATCTCGGGGGCCTTCTCGGTGACGCAGCAGGCCATCCAGCTCGGCTTCATCCCGCGCATGACGATCAAGCACACCTCGACCGCGGCGGGCCAGATCTACATCCCGGTGATCAATTGGGCACTGATGATCGCGGTGATCCTGCTGGTGCTGGTGTTCCAGCGCTCGTCCAATCTCACCGCCGCCTATGGCATCGCGGTGACCGGCGCGATGCTGATCGACAACTTCCTGTTGGCCGTGGTCCTGTTCAAGCTGTGGCAGTGGAAGGCGCCTGTCGCCATCGCCATGCTGGCCTTGTTCTTCACGATCGACGGGGCATACCTCGGCGCGAACATGACCAAGATCCCCGATGGTGGCTGGGTGCCGCTGGTCATGGGCGTTGCGATCTTCACGCTGCTGACAACCTGGTCGCGCGGCCGCGCGCTGATGCGCGAGAACATGGCCGAAGGCACGATCCCGCTCGAGGTCTTCACCAAGTCCGCGCACTCGAGCGCTGCCCGCGTGTCCGGCACCGCGATCTTCATGGCCTCGACCGCTGCCGGCGTGCCCTCGGCGCTTCTGCACAACATCAAGCACAACAAGGTGCTGCACGAGCGCGTGGTCATCCTCACGGTGTCGATCGAGGACGTGCCCTATGTGGACGAAGGCGAGCGCTACTCGGTCAAGGACTTCGGTAACGGCTTCTACCGCCTGACCTTGCGCTTCGGGTTCCTCGAGGAGACCGATGTGCCTGCTGCGCTCAAGGGCGTGAGCATGTGTGGCGAACCGTTCAACATGATGAAGACCAGCTTCTTCCTCTCGCGCCAGACCCTTATCGCCTCCGACAAGCCGGGCATGGCACTGTGGCGCGAGAAGCTGTTTGCGTGGATGCTCCGAAATGCCGCCAGCGCCATGGAGTTCTTCCGCCTGCCCACCAACCGCGTGGTCGAACTCGGCAGCCAGCTGAAGATCTGAGCCCGCGGGCCGCCACTCGCTTCATCGCGCTTTTCCGGTCAGGCTCTTGGATTTCTACGTAAATCCGTTAGCTATTCGGGATAGGGGCCAACAGGGGCGCAAGCATGTCCGATACCGCGCTCCTGCGCGAAATCCTCGATGCACAGTTGGAGACCGTCTGCCGGTTCAGGGCGGACGGGACGATCCTGTTCGTCAACCGCGCCTATGCCCGCACGCTGGAGCATGAGCCGGCGGACCTGACCGGACGCAGCCTGTGGGATTTCGTCAGCGGCGAGGATCAGGGTCATGTCCGGGACATGCTCCGTCATCTCACTCCGGCCCAACCCGAACTCACCATCGAAAACCGCTTTGAGACGGCGAGTGGCACGCGCTGGATGTTGTGGCGCAACCACGCACTCGAATTCGACGCTACGGGGGCATGGTCGGTGGCGCAGTCGACCGGCATCGACATCACCGAGCGCAAGGAACTGGAAGAGCGGCTTGAACTGCTCGTCGGCGAACTGAACCACCGCGTGAAGAATACGCTGATGGTCGTTCAGGCGATGGCCCACCAGACCTTTCGCGGCGGCGATGCACCTGCACTGCAGGTCTCCACTTTCACCAATCGGCTCTCAGCCCTGTCCGGTGCACATGACGCATTGAGCCGGACGAACTGGGCCGGGGCGCGCCTTTCCGAGATCGTCCGGCAAGGCCTTCTCATCTGTGGACCCGACGATTTGCGCGTTCATATCGCCGGGCCGGAAGTGCTCATGCCGGCAAGCGCCACAGTCTCGCTGGTCATGGTTCTCCACGAGCTGGCAACCAATGCGATGAAGTACGGCGCGCTGTCGGGACTCAGCGGACGGGTCTCGGTGAATTGGGTGGTCAATGGCGATGGCATGGTCGAGATCGACTGGATCGAGAGCGGCGGCCCGGCTGTCACCCCGCCATCACGCCGGGGCTTTGGTTCGCGGCTGCTGACCGAAGCGGTGCCGCGCCAGCTTGGTGGGCGGGTCAAGCTGGACTATGAGGCCAAGGGGCTGCGATGCCAGATCGCCGTCCCGCACGACAGGATAGCACAATGATCGAAGGCAAGCGCATTCTGGTGGTCGAGGACGAATTCATCGTCGCTGCAATGCTGTGCGATACGCTCGAAGACCATGGAGCGGTTCCGCTTGGTCCGGTCGGACGCGTCGACGAGGGGTTGGCGACTATCGCAGAGGGCGGCATCGATGCCGCTGTGCTGGACTGGAACCTGGCAGGCGAGTCTGGCACGCCTCTCGCCATCGCTCTTGAAGCTCAGGGAATCCCGTTTGTGATCGCGACAGGCTATGGTTCTGTCGAGCCACCGTTCGAGCGGCGGCCGATCCTTGGAAAGCCCTATATCTCCGCAAACCTGATCGAGAAGCTTTCCGCGTTGTTCTGACGGATAGCCAGGACGGCAGCGCCGCCCCGGCCCTATGTCGCGTCAGTCGTCTGGCGTCAGTCCTTCTTGGCTTCCGCTACGGATTCGTTGTGGAGGCTGGCTTCAGCCTCGGCGGCTTCCTGCTTGGTCTTGGCCGCGGCCTTGTCTGCCATTTCGTCGGTCTTGGCGGCGGCGTCATCAACCGCCTTGGCAGCCTTGTCGCCCAGTTCGTCGGTAGCTGCAGCGGCCTTGTCGGCGGCATTGGCAACGTCATTGCCAGCCGATTCCGCTGTCGTTGCTGCGGAATCCTGAGTCTTTTCCGAGCAGGCCGAGAGCGTCAGGGCTGTCGCGGCCGCAGCAGCGAGGATCGTGAACTTGCGCATGTGGTGGAGAACTCCCCTTGATGTGTCACCCGCAGTGCGGGTTGAAGGGGCAACGCATGAACCGGTCTTAATATCCCGCCGCGCAAAAAGGGCGCGACATCCGATGATGCCGCGCCCTGATCTGGCGTACAAAGCTGAAGCGATCAGCCGAGGTTGGCGCTGACCATGCAGTAGAGCATCGGCAGCGAGAGCAGCAGGTTGGTGCGGCTGGCGGCGAGGGCGCGCGGAGCAGCAGCAGCCTTCTCTTCGGCCGAGGCTTCGACGATGCCGAGGATCTTCTTCTGGGCCGGCCAGATGATGAACCACACGTTGAAGGCCATGATCAGCGCGAGCCACATGCCGAGGCCGATCAGGTTGACGTTACCTTCGCCCGAGAAGGTCATCGCCTGATGCCCGTACCCATTGACGAACGCGATGACGAGGCCGGTGACGACCGTCAGCAGCGCGGCATAGCGGAAGAAGAAGAACACCTTCGGAGCGATGTGTCCGGTGATCGCGCCCTTCTGCTCGGCCGGGATCTTGGGCATGGTCGGCACCTGCACGAAGTTCAGGTAGTAGAGCAGGCCGATCCACAGCACGCCGAAGAAGGCGTGGAGCCAGCGGAACACCGAGTTGGCATCGACCGGAGCGGATGCGCCGTAGCCAACCATCACTGCAATGGCAGCGACGAGTCCGACGACGAGGACGAGATGAAGATTGCCAAAGAACTTGGCCATGAGATTTCCCCCTATAGTGCAACCGTCGTATGGCGGGAGCACGACCATGCCCCCACGGTTGCCGCGCATATTAGGGTCTGTGATGCAAATGTCACACGAAAATAGGGGCAGGCCGAGCGGTTGGCTCGGCAAGTCCTCAATCGTGCGGCGGGTTCTGCTCGACCTCGGTCTGCTCTTCCACCGCCAGACCGTGCTTCATCAGCATCGGAATCTGGGCGAAGGTGAACAGGAACGAGAGCGTCGTGACGCCCCACAGCTTGGCCTGCAGCCAGATCTCGAAATTGCCGTTCGCGGTGTTGAAGAAGTAGCGCAGCACCTCGTTGAGCGCGGCAAGGAACAGAAAGAAGAACGCCCAGTTGCGCGAGAGCTTGAGCCAGCCCTGCTCGTTCAAGCCTTCGAACGCTGCTTCCAGCAGGTAGCGCAACATCGCCTTGCCGCGAGCAAGCCCTGCAAACAGGACGCCAGCAAACAGCAGGTATATCGCCGTCGGCTTGACCTGGATCCAGAAGGGATCGCCGAGCAGCACGGTCAGCGTTCCGAAGCCGAGGATCAGCACTGTCGATAGCCAGAGCATCGGCGAAATCCTGCCGAGCCGGATCTTGGAGATAATCAGCGCGACCACGGTCGCGACCATGAAGGCCGCCGTGCCCTTGGTCACCGCCACCACTTCGGCCAGCCCGGCATCGCCGCCGTCACGCTTGAAATGGCGATAGGCGAGGAAGAAGACGAGGAGCGGGCCGTAGTCGACCAGCAGGTTGACCCAAGAAGACTTCGGTTTCTTCTGTGCATCGCTCACCGGAACACTCCCGCGATGACCTTGGCGACCAGGTCGGGGTCGAAGGGCCGCAGGTCGTCGATCTTCTCGCCAACGCCGATGGCGTGGATCGGCAGCCCGTACTGTTCGGCCGCCGCAACCAGTACGCCGCCCCGCGCGGTGCCGTCCAGCTTGGTCATGATCAGACCGGTGACGCCCGCCACTTCCTTGAAGATCTCGATCTGCTGCAAGGCATTCTGCCCGTTGGTCGCATCGAGCACCAGCACGACATCGTGCGGCGCGTCGGGGTTGAGACGGCCAAGCACGCGGCGGACCTTGGCCAGCTCGTCCATCAACTCGCGCTTGTTCTGCAGGCGCCCGGCAGTGTCGACGATCAGCGTGTCGATGCCGGTATCGGTCGCGGCCTTGACCGCGTCGAACACGATCGAGGCCGGATCGCCGCCTTCGGGGCCGGTGACGATCGGCACGCCGAGGCGGTCGGCCCAGACCTTGAGCTGCCCGATCGCGGCGGCACGGAAGGTGTCGCCCGCCGCCAGCATCACGCCGTAGTCCTGTTCCTGGAACAGGTGCGCCAGCTTGGCGATGGTCGTGGTCTTGCCCGATCCGTTCACCCCGATCACGAGGATTACCTGCGGCCGCGGGAAGGCGACGATTTCCAGCGGCTTGGCCACCGGGCGGAGGATCGCGGCGATCTCCTCGGCGACGGCTTCCTTGAGGCCCTGCTCGTCGACGCCGTTCTCGAACCGGGCACCTTTCAGGCGTTCGCGGATGCGCGCAGCCGCGCGCGGTCCGAGGTCCGAAAGGATCAGGGCATCCTCGATGTCGTCCAGCTGCGCTTCGGTGAGGCGCGAGGCCCCGACGATGCCGCCAAGGTTCTCGGCAAGCCGCTCGGACGTCTTGCGGAAGCCCCCGAGGAGTCTATCGGACCAGCTTTCGCCACTCATTCCAGTATTCCTTCAACGATCTTGGTCGGCGTAACCGTGACGAGGCTGCCTGTCGGGGTGCCTGCAGGGACGCGGTAGCTTGCAAAGTGTCCCGCATGGCCGGTTCCGTCGCGCTCGGCAAGCACCTGCGCTGGTTTGCCAAGCAACGAATTCAGCCACCGAGCCCGCTCGTCGGCCACGGCAGCCCGCACTTGTGCTGCCCGCTCGCGAACGATGGCCGGATCAACTTGCGGCATCCGTGCCGCAGGCGTGCCTGGGCGGGGGGAGTAAGGGAACACGTGGCCGTGCACCACACGGCACTCGCGCACGATAGAGACGTTGTCGGCGTGCATCTCGGGTGTTTCGGTCGGAAATCCGGCGATGATGTCTGCGCCGATGGCGATTTCGGGGCGCAGGGCCTTCATCGATTGCACCAGGCTGATCGCCTGATTGCGCGAATGCCGTCGCTTCATCCGCTTGAGGATCATGTCGTTGCCCGATTGCAGCGAGAGATGGACGTGCGGCATGATCCGCGGCTCGCTGATGATCAGTTCGAACAGCAGCGGGTCGATCTCGATGCCATCGAGCGACGACAGGCGAAGGCGGGGCAGGGCGGGAAAGGCTGCGAGGATCGCTGCGACGAGATCGCCGAGGCGTGGCTCGCCAGGCAGGTCCGTCCCCCACGAAGTGACGTCCACGCCGGTCAGCACGACCTCGCCGACGCCTTCATGGCGCGCAATCGCGGCAAGGACGTTCGCCACCGGAAGCGACAGGCTGCGGCCCCGGCCCTGCGGGATGATGCAGAAGGTGCAGGAATGATCGCAGCCGTTCTGTACCGGCACGAAGGCGCGGGTGTGCTTCACGCTCTGCCGCTGCGTCGCGCCACGGCTTCCCCATACCTGCGGCTTCAGCTTGTCGGCGTTGGGGATAACCGCGTCGACCTCGGCCATGCCGGAAAAGGCATCCTGCTCGATCGTGGCCGCGCACCCGGTAACTACAAGCCGCGCTTCAGGATTTTCTCGCCGCAGCCGACGTACCGCACGGCGTGATTGGCGCACCGCCTCGGCCGTTACCGCGCAGGAGTTGACCACCACGGTCGG
>JBKBUD010000094.1:0-7689 GCA_046290865.1 Novosphingobium sp.
TATGCGCCCGGCGAACAGCTGACCAACGAGGCGCTGATCCGCGAACAGTACCGCGGCATCCGCCCCGCACCCGGCTACCCGGCCTGCCCGGACCACACCTTGAAGCCGATCCTGTTCGACCTGCTCGATGCCACCAACACGGCAGGCATCACGCTGACCGAATCGCAGGCCATGCTGCCCACCTCGGCGGTCTCAGGCTTCTACTTCGCTCACCCCGAAAGTCAGTACTTCGGCGTCGCCACCATCGGCCGCGACCAGCTCGAAGACTACGCCGGACGGCGCGGCTTTGAACTCCCGACCATGGAACGCTGGCTGCGGCCGAATCTCGACTAAAACCAACCCTGCGTCCTTAAAACCCTCGTCATCCCCGCGCAGGCGGGGATCCAGAGCGACACTGCGCAAAGTCAAACTGGATTCCCGCCTGCGCGGGAATGACGAAGGTCGGTGAGCTCACTGCAACCCGCTCGCCTCCACCCGCGATTGCGCCCGCCGCCTGAGGTAATCGGCCTCCACACCCGAAACCTCGGCCTGCCCGGCCAGCACGCCCAGCGCCGCGCCCAGCCCGTGCGCTGCCAGTTCGCCCAAGGCCGCGTCAGTGTCCTGCCCAAGCTCTGTCGCCAGCGCCTTGAGCACCCGCGCCATCTCGGCAAATTCCACTTCGCTTTCCCACGCCGCCTTGCATTCCTCGCGGCGAACGAAGCTGTCGCGCCCTTCAAAGCCCATGGCCATTCTCCCGTCGGGGGCGGACCGTTCCGCCAAGGGAGACAGGCTGTCAGGCTCACGCAAACCCGCGCTTAACCGGGCGTAACGCACCTTGCCGGAGCCGCGAGATGGTTAAGCGGTAACATAGTTCTCAACCGAGTCTCACCGGAGACGGGTCGCCACGCTCCTCGATGAGCTTCGCTCGGGCATCGGCCCGGCAGCGCAGGTAATCGGCCTCCACCTCGCGTCCCGCGAGTTCGCGCAAATGCCCGAGCGCCGCACTCAGCCCGCGCTCGGCCGACACGCCCAACATCGGCTCGACCGGCACGGCAAGCTCCGCCGCCAGCGCCTTCAACGCCCGCACCATTTCGGCGAATTCGAACTCCGTCAGCCTTGCGGATTCGTATTCTTCCTTGCGCAACAGGGCCTTGCCGAGGTCAAAGGTCATTGGCCGCCTCCTTGCCACAGGATATGGCCTTTCGGATCGATTGGACAAGCCATCGCACCCTTGCATAGACGGTGGCACTTCGGGGGATAGACCAATGACGCCAGCCGCGCCCGCCATGGGCACAACGGAAGTGTTCCTGATCGCGCTGACGATCATCCTCGCGGTGCCCTATCTCGCCTGGCGATTGTTGCGCACCGATTACTGGGCGCCGCTGGTGGTGGTGCAGATCATCGGCGGCATCCTGCTCGGCCCCGGCGTGCTTGGCGCAGCGTTCCCCGACTATTACGCCTTTGTCTTCAACCCGCAGGTGATTGGCTCGCTGAATGGCATCGCGTGGTGGGCGGTCATGATGTTCGTGTTTGTCGCCGGTCTCGAACTCGACATCACCGATGCCTGGGCCAACCGCCGCGAAACCGCGATCACCGCTGCCGGAGCCTTGCTGACCCCGCTGCTCACCGGCGCGCTGGCTGCGGCCTTCCTGCTGCGCACGCCCGGCTGGATCGGTCCCAACGGCAGATACCCGCAGGCCGTGCTCGGTATAGGCATGGCCTGCGCCGTCACTGCGCTGCCGATCCTCGTGTTGCTGATGGAAAAGCTCGGCATCTTCCGCGAACCTCTGGGCCAGCGCCTGCTGCGCTATGCCAGCCTTGATGACGTGGCGATCTGGGGCGTGCTCGCGCTGATCCTCGTTGATTGGCACCGGGTGGAACGGCAGGGCATCTTTCTCGTCGCCTTCGCCGTGGCTTCATGGGTGGTCCGCGCCCTGTTGCGCCGCCTGTCCGAGAACGACCGCTGGTACGTCTCGCTGATCTGGCTGGCGGTCGTTGGCTTCGCGGCGGACTGGTCGGGCTTGCACTTCATGGTCGGCGCGTTCCTCGCAGGCGCTGTGCTCGATGCACAGTGGTTCACCCGCGAACGCCTCGACGGCTTCCGCCAGTTCCTCCTGCTTGCCGTAATGCCGGTGTTCTTCCTGTCGACAGGCCTGCGCACCAAGTGGGACGTCGGCGGTCTTGCGGTCTTCGGCGCGGCCTTCCTGTTCCTCGTCGCATCGGTCGCGGGCAAGCTTGTCGGCGTGCGGATCGCCGGCCGCCTGCTCGGCTGGGCGAAGGGCGAGGCTTCGATCATCGGCTGGATGCTGCAGACCAAGGCACTGATCATGATCATCTTCGTCAACGTCCTGCTCGACAAGGGTATCGTCACCAACGAGACCTTCACCGCGCTGCTGCTGATGGCGGTGATGAGCACGATGCTGACCGTGCCGATGGTCACCCCCAAGCTCAAGGCACTGGCCAAGCCAACGCTCCATTAACGCCCCTGCGCTATGGATCGGCGGCATGGAACCCGTCGATCTCCTGATGGCAGGCGTTGCCGCAATGGTGCTCGGCCTGTGCTGGTGCCTCTGGCGCACCGTCACGCTCCTCACGGGCTGGCAGGTTGCCGTCGCCCACGTCTGGCGCGGCGGATACAGCGATCTCGAACGCCTCGACGATTTTGCCCACATGCAGCAATCGATCGGCACCCTGCGCGGCTTCGACATCCGCGATGGCGAGGGCAAGCGCTGGATCGAGGACGAGGTCGTGTTCGAAACCCCCGAGGGCGAGCGCATCCACGCCATCGTCGGCCGCCAGGTCCAGCGCTCGTGGAAGCCCTCGGGCGTGTTCCGCGTGTGGTACGATCGCGCCGACGCCCGGCGCGTCACCGCCTATGGCCCCGGCTACTGGTCGCTGATGGCCCTGCTCACGCTCGCCGCGCTCTATGCGACCTTTGCCTGGGGCATCGACTGGGCCCGCACCGGCCAGCCGCCGCAATGGCTGGTCGAGTTCTCCGCGCACCAGGTCTCGCAAAAGTAAGAGTAGCGTGGGGCTGCGAAGTCCCCTCTCCTGCCGCAAAAGCACCGGAGAGGCCCGCAATGTCCATCGACCCCGTTACCCGCCTGATCGCCATCGAGGAGATCAAGCAGCTGAAAGCCCGCTACTTCCGCTGCATGGACACCAAGGACTACGCCGGCCTGCGCGCAGTCTTCGCCGACGATGCGGTGTTCGACGCCTCCTGCTCGCTCTCCATCGAACCCGCCGAGGACGCCGAGAACTGGACACACTCCGGCGGCGACAGCATCGCCGCCTTCGTCGAATCCGCCGTGGACGCCTTGCGCACCGTTCACCACGGCCACTGCCACGAGATCGAACTGCTCTCCGAAACCGAGGCGCGCGGCGTGATCGCCATGGAAGACCAGATCTGGGACGCCGAGGGCAAGCCCTTCCTCCACGGCATGGGCCACTACCACGAGACCTACCGCAAGGAGGCCGGCGGCTGGAAGATCGTCACCAGCCGCATCAGCCGCCTTCACGTGATCGTCGGGGCGTAGTCTGGTCGCATCCGCCGTGGAATGACGCCGCCCGATCTGCCATAGCGGACCCGTGACCCTCACCCAGACCGCATTCCCCCAATCCGAAATCCTCGACCGTCTCCACGCCGTGTTCGGCTTCAACGCCTTTCGCGGCGTGCAAGCGGACGTGGTGGAGCGTGTGCTGCAGGGCCGCTCGACGCTCGCCGTCATGCCCACGGGCGCGGGCAAGTCGCTGACCTACCAGTTGCCCGCTGTCATGCTCCCCGGCACCTGCGTCGTCGTCTCCCCCCTGATCGCGCTGATGCACGACCAGCTGCGCAGCGCCACCGCCAACGGCATCCGCGCTGCCACCCTGACCAGCGTCGACATTGACCGGGGCCAGACCATCGACCGCTTCCTGTCGGGCGATCTCGATCTGCTCTACGTCGCCCCCGAACGCGCCAGCCAGCCGCACTTCCTCGAGATGCTTACGCGCGGCCGCGTCGCCATGTTCGCCATCGACGAGGCGCACTGCGTCTCCGAATGGGGCCACGATTTCCGCCCCGACTACCGCCTCCTGCGCCCGCTGATGGACGCCTTCCCGGACGTCCCGCGCCTCGCGCTCACCGCCACCGCCGACCGCCACACCCGCGCCGACATCCTCGCCCAGCTGGGCATTCCCGAAGAAGGCCTGATCGTCGCGGGCTTCGACCGGCCCAACATCCGCTACGCCATCACGCCGCGCGACAATCCGCTACGCCAGCTGATGACGGTCATCGCCGAGAACCCGGGCCCCGGCATCGTCTATGCTCCCACCCGCGCGCAGGTCGAGAAACTGGCTGAGCAGCTAAAGGCCAGCGGCCGCCCCTGCCTGCCCTACCACGCCGGACTCGATCCGCAGGTCCGCGCCGACAACCAGGCCCGCTTCGTGGCCTCCGAAGACATGGTCATGGTCGCCACCGTCGCTTTCGGCATGGGCATCGACAAGCCCGACGTTCGCTTCGTCGCGCATGCCGCCTGCCCGAAATCGATCGAGAGCTACTATCAGGAAACCGGCCGTGCCGGACGCGATGGCGACCCCTCGGTCGCCGTCATGCTGTGGGGCGCCGAAGACTTCGTGCGCGCCCGCCAGCGCCTTGCCGAAGTCGAAGAGCACCGCCGCGCTGGAGAGCGCACCCGCATCGATGCGCTGGCCTCGCTGGTCGAAACCCCGCACTGCCGCCGCGCCCTGTTGCTGCGTCACTTCGGCGAAAACCCGCCGCCGTCCTGCGGCAATTGCGACAACTGCCTTGATGCCCCGCGCGTCACCGATGCCACCGAAGTCGCGCGCAAATTGCTCTCGGCGGTCTATCGCACCGGCCAGTCCTTCGGCTTCGGCTATGTCGAAAAGGTGCTCACCGGCGTCGCCGACGAGCGCGTCACCCAGCGCGGCCACGACCAGCTTTCGGTGTTCGGTATAGTCACCGCCGACGAAGCCCCGCTGCTGCGTCCGCTCGCCCGCGCCCTGCAGGCAAGGGGAGCGCTGGTGGCGACCGAACACGGCGGCCTCGCCCTCGGCGGCGATGCCCGCGCCATCCTGAAAGGCGAGGCGGACGTTCCGCTGGTCCTAGTGCCGAAAAAGGAAGGCCGCTCCAGCCGTCGCCGCGGCAGCGCAGGCGGCGCACTCAACCCGGTCGGCGATCCCCTGTTCGACGCCCTGCGCACCCTCCGCCGCGACCTCGCGCGCGAGGCCGGCGTCCCGCCCTACGTCATCTTCCACGATTCCGTCCTGCGCGAAATGGCCGCCGCCCGCCCCACCAGCCTGACCGAACTCGGCCAGATCGGCGGCGTCGGCACGCGCAAGCTCGATGCTTATGGGGATCGCTTCCTTGAGGTGATCAGGCAGTGGTAATCGGATAGCAAAACCTGCTTCGTCATTCCCGCGAAGGCGGGGACCCAGAGCGACCAAGCGCCACGCCCGACTGGACTCCCGCCTTCGCGGGAGTGACGAAGGTTGGGTCTCTCCAGACTGAAACCAGTCGTCATTCCCGCGAAGGCGGCAAGGCACTAGCGCTCTCGACATGTAGAGCGATTTCTCGCCAACAACCTACATCCTTGCCTCAAAACGCAATGGCACTCTCTACATCGGCGTGACCAGCAATCTCCTCGCCCGCATCCATCAGCATCGCGATGGCACGTTCGAAGGTTTCACCAAGGACCACGGCGTGAAACGCCTCGTCTGGTTCGAGCAACACGCGACGATGGAACATGCGATCACCCGAGAGAAACGCCTGAAGAAGTGGCAGAGAGCGTGGAAAATCCGCCTTATCGAGGAAGCCAACCCACGCTGGCGCGACCTCGCCGAAGACTTCGGCTTTCCGCCACTCGAATGAGCCCGGGCGAGTTCGCGCGCTGGATTCCCGCCTGCGCGGGAATGACGAAGTGAAAGCGCACCCGTCATCCCCGCCCAACTCTCGTCATGCCCGCCAAACTCACCCCATCCCTAACCTCGTCCTCCCCGCGAAGGCGGGGACCCAGAGCGACCGCTCACCAACCCAGCAACCATCAACCCGAAGTTCCCGCCACCGCCTGTCCCCGTGTCTTCCACAGCGAGAACACCACGCCGCCTGCAATCAGCGCCAGCGTCACGCCCAGGCTCAGCACCGGCGGGAACTTGTCCCCGTCCAGCAGGAAGTCCGAAACGAAGATCTTGCTGCCGATGAATACCAGCACCGCTGCCAGCGCATACTTGAGGTAGGCGAAGCGGTCGATCATCGCCGCCAGCGCAAAGTAGAGCGCGCGCAGGCCGAGGATCGCCATGATGTTCGAGGTGTAGACAATGAAGGTATCGGTCGTGATCGCGAAGATCGCCGGAACCGAATCCACCGCGAACACCAGGTCGGCCAGGTTGATCACCACCAGCGCGAGGAACAGCGGCGTCGCTGCGTTGACCAGCTTGCCGGTCTTCTCGTCCGGCACCTTCACGAAGAAGTGCTGGTCATGCAGTTCCTTGGTCACGCGCATGTGGCGGCTGATCCAGCGCACGGCGGGGTTGTTGCCGATGTCGGGATCGTGGTCGCTGGTGAAGAACATCTTGATGCCGGTGAACACCAGGAAGGCGGCGAAGATGTAGAGCACCCAGTAGGCCCGTTCGACCAGCGCAGCGCCGCCCGCGATCATGCCGCCGCGCAGGAAGATCACCGCAACGATGCCCCACAACAGGGCGCGGTACTGGTACTTCGCGGGAATGGCGAAGAAGGTGAAGATCAGGCTGATCACGAAGACATTGTCGATCGACAGCGCCTTCTCGATGAAGAAGCCGGTGTAGTACTTCATCCCGAGGTCCGCGCCCTTTTCGGCCCAGACCCACGCGCCGAACAGCAGCGCGATGGTGATGTAGAACGCGGTGAGCTTCAGCGATTCGCCGATGCCCATGGCCTTGTCCTCCTTGTGGAGGACGCCAAGGTCGAACGCGGTCAGCGCGACGACAAGGCCGAGGAAGGCCAGCCAGAACCACGCGGGCGTGCCCAGCCAGTCTGCAAAAAGGAATTCCATGAGTCAGACTCCAGTCCCCGCCGCGCCCCAAATGCGTAAGGCGCGGCGGTCGTTCCTCTATTTCAGACTGTTGCCAGAGCGGCTTCCGGACGGCGCAGGAACAGCGCTGCAAGCCGGGCCTTCACCGCCGACTTGAGGCTGCGCAGGCGCAGAACATCAAGCGGATCGCGCGCAATGCGCAGCGCGTCGTCCAGCTTCTGGTGACGCTCCATGAGGCGGAAATAACGATCGGACATGTCAAAGCTCCCTAGTCGAGCAGTTGCTACGATCGGGAATGCCGATGCCCGCGAGGACCAAGTCCGGAAGGGAGGGGGGAAAAGACCCGGACCCGCTTGGCATCGGCATTACCCGATGCGGTCCGACATCACGAAGCGAACTGCCATCATTGGCCAGAACGCCGCGCCAGAGGGGCCCGGTCCGCTCACATAATGTGGAGTGATTCGGTCCGGATTGCAAGCCCCATCCGAATCTGCTTGCGAGTGCAACCGTATTTGATATTAAAGTGATATCAGATTTAAGGGGAATCTCCGATGTCCGAGTCGAAGACACACAGCGCCAGCACCGAAACCGGCGCCTGGTCGATCAGCGGCTATCTCATGTTGATCCTGATGGTCGTGCTCGTGGTGCTCACCGCGATGCGCGTGATCGGCTTTGCCAGCGGCAATCCGTCCGATGACGA
>JBKBUD010000007.1:0-62522 GCA_046290865.1 Novosphingobium sp.
CCCTTCACACGGGTGGGGTCACAGGTTCAATCCCTGTCGCGCCCACCAGAAACGGCCCGCGAGAGATCGCGGGCTTTTCTGTATCTGGCGGAACCGCAGCCTGGATCGGCGGATTGGTCTTTCTCCTCCTACGGAGAAGTTTCCATGCAAAACAAGGACGAACGCACCCCGCCGCTCGAGCCGAAAAGCGACAACGCCAGCCTCAACAGCGAAGTCCACGCGACCACCAAGATCAACTCCAACGTTACGCCCGAGCAGTACCCCGAAGAGCAGCGGCGGATGCAGGCGATTTCCTCTCAGGAGCCCAGCGAAGGGGTCCGCAAGGACAAGACGCAGGACGCATCGCAGCTTTCGCATTCGAGCGAGGAGGCCAGCGAGGGCGAGCGGGACCTGTGAGGACCGTTTGCGCGAAATCAAGGAAGTTCTAATATAACGCGGCATCATGGGCTGGTTCGCAAGGAGGACCAGACCCATGTTCAAGACAAATGTCGGCGGGATCGACCGCATGCTCCGCATCGTGCTCGGTCTCGTGCTGATCGCACTCGTCTTCGTTGGCCCGCAGACGCTGCTGGGGTGGCTCGGTCTGGTGCCGCTGTTCACGGGCCTGATGCGTACCTGCCCGCTCTATTCGCTGCTTGGGATGAATACCTGCCCCCGCTTGTAGGAGGCGCTGACGGCACCTTGCCACTGCGGACCTGAGGCGGCATAGCGCGGCCCATGCACGATATCCGCCTGATCCGCGAAAACCCCGCCGCTTTCGATGCCGCCCTCGCCCGTCGCGGGGTCGAGCCTGCCGCTGAATCCATCCTGGCGCTCGATGCGCGCCGCCGCGAGATCGCGACGCGGATGCAGGAGGTGCAGGCGCGGCGCAACGAGGCGTCGAAGGCCATCGGCGCGGCGATGGGCAAAGGCGACAAGGATACCGCCGAAGCGCTGAAGGCAGAAGTCGCCGCGCTGAAGGTGGAATTGCCTGCGCTTGAAGAGGAAGAGCGCCAGCTTACCGCCCAGCAGAATGCCGCGCTGGCGGCCTATCCCAATGCCCCTGCGGCCGATGTGCCCGAGGGTGCGGACGAAAGCGACAACGCGGAACTCCTGCGCTGGGGCACGCCGCGCGAGTTCGACTTCACGCCTAAGGAGCACGCTGATCTCGGCCCGGCACTCGGGCTCGATTTCGAAACCGGCGCGCTAATCTCGGGGGCGCGCTTCACGTTCCTGAAGGGCGGCATGGCGCGGCTGCATCGGGCACTGGCGCAGTTCATGCTTGACCGTCAGACCGGCGAGAACGGCTACCTCGAATGCATCCCGCCGCTGCTGGTCAAGGACGAGGCAGTGTTCGGGACCGGACAGTTGCCGAAGTTCTCGGAAGACCTGTTCAAGACCACCGACGGGCGCTGGATGATCCCCACGGCGGAGGTCAGCCTGACTAACGCGGTGCAGGGCCAGATCCTCAGCGAGGCGCAGCTTCCTCTGCGCATGACGGCCCTCACCCCCTGCTTCCGGTCGGAAGCGGGCGCTGCAGGGCGCGACACCCGCGGATTCATACGCCAGCACCAGTTCGAGAAGGTCGAGCTGGTCTCGATCACCAAGCCCGAAGATTCGGAAGCAGAGCACGAGCGCATGACCGCCTGTGCCGAAGGCGTGTTGCAGGCGCTGGGCCTGCCCTATCGCAAGGTGTTGCTGTGCACCGGCGACATGGGCTTCACCGCGAGGCGGACCTATGACCTCGAAGTCTGGCTGCCGGGACAGGGGGCCTATCGCGAGATTTCTTCCTGTTCGAACTGCGGCGACTTTCAGGCGCGGCGGATGAACGCGCGCTATCGCCCTGAAGGCGCGAAAGGCACCGAGTTCGTTCATACTCTTAATGGTTCGGGCCTTGCCGTGGGCCGTACGCTGGTGGCAGTCTTGGAGAACTACCAGCGGGAGAACGGATCGGTGGACGTGCCTGAAGTGTTGCACCCCTACATGGGCGGCCTGACCCGCCTCGTTCCACTGGCGTGATCCGCGCGCTGGCGGCAGGGCTCGCGCTGCTGGCAGCGGCTCCTGCGGCTGCGCAAGACGCGCGCGCGCCGATCGTGGCGTGGACCTACACCGTTCAAGCGGGCGATACCTTTTCGGCGATCGCGCGCCGCTGGGGCGTGGACATGGCGGCCCTTGGTGAGGCCAACGGCATACCCAGCCCCTACGTGATCCGTATCGGGCAAGTGCTGAAGCGGCCCGAACTGCCAGGTGCACCCAAGCCGGCGGTCAAGCCAGCCGCGCCAGTTCCTGCTGCACCGGTCGAGACCCCGAAGGCGGTGCCCCGCCCCGCTCCGACGCCGCGTCCTGCCCCGCCACTCCGTGCTCCGTTGGCCCCGCGCGAATCGGACGCGCCCAAGATTGGCTGGCCAACCGAAGGCGCAGTGGTCAGCCATTTCCGTGACAAGGTTTCAGGCATTCCCTCGAACGGGATCGACCTGATCGCCCATCCCGGTCAGAAAGTGCGGGCAGCGTCTGCGGGCACCGTGCTCTATGCGGGCAAGGAGCCAGAGCGTTTCGGCCAGCTGATCCTGATCGATCATGGCGGCGGGTTCGTCACCGCCTACGCCTATCTCGGGACGATGACGGTCAAGGAAGGTCAGGCCGTGACCAAGGGCGAGCGCATCGCGCTGGTCGGCCAGAGCGGAGAGGCCAAGCGGCCGACGGTGCATTTCGAACTGCGCCGCAACAACGTGCCTCGCGATCCGGAACTTTATCTGCCACCCCGGTTGTAGCGCTGATGGACCTGCACCTTCTCCGCCGTGGCGGGCGCAAGCCGGTGAACGTATTGCGGCGAACGCTGAAGGTGTCGGTCTGGGCGGACCTCGGGCTGCGATTGGGCGCGGCGCTGGCGTTAGTGGCGATTGTGGTGGCGGTGCACTGGATCGACCGGGCCGGCCTTAAGGACAGCCACGACGGGACGATAAGCTTTCTCGACGTCGTCTATTTCACGATGATCTCGATCACCACGACCGGCTTTGGCGACATCGCCCCGGTCAGCGACCGTTCGCGGCTGATCGAGGCGGTGATCGTGACGCCGATCCGGGTGGCGGTGATCTTCATCTTCGTCGGCACCGCCTACAACTTCATCATCAAGCGCACCTGGGAGCGGTTTCGCATGGCGCAGATCCAGAAGAATCTGACCGATCACATCGTCGTGCTGGGCTTTGGCGTTTCGGGGGCTGAAGCCGTCGCCGAACTGATCGCGCGCGGCACCGATCCGGGCTGCATCGTGGTGATCGACCCTTCGGAAAGCGCTCTGACGGCGGCTGCGGATCTTGGCTGCAACGTCATGGCCGGCGATGCCACGCGCGATGCGACGCTGGTGGACGTCCGCATCGACAAGGCCTGCGCCATCCTTGTCTCCGCCGGGCGCGACGATACCTCAATCCTCATCACCCTGACCGCGCGCCATCTCGCTCCGGGCGTGCCGATCAGCACGGTAGTGCGCGCGGCGGACAACGAGGATCTCGCCCAGCAGGCCGGGGCCAGCACGGTGATCAACCCGGTGCGGTTTACCGGGCTGCTCATGGCCGGATCGGCGCATGGCAAACACGTCGCCGAATACCTGACCGACCTCGCTTCGGTCGAAGGGCGGGTACAGTTGGTCGAGCGCAAGATCAGGGCAGAGGAAGTCGGCCGGTCGCTTTCGGCATTGGCGAGCGGTGGGCGCGGACTCAGGATCTATCGGCGCGGTGTGGTGATCGGCTTCTGGGAAGAAGCTGCCAACCGGCTCGAAGAAGGCGACGAGATCGTCGAGATCGCCCCTACCCCAGCAGCTTGAAGGCGAGGCCCATCGAGAGGTAGGCGGCGAGCCAGAACCCGCCGTCGATCAAGGCAAGGCGCGTGCTGATGCGCTGCTGGCTGTAGCTGATCCACAACGAGGGGACCACGAAGGCGATGGCAAGGCCGCCGGACATCATGAAGTAGAGCCACCACTTCACCTCGAGCGTGGCACTGCCGACGCGGGCGAACATATGGCCCATCATCGTCGCCGTGATCAGAAGGAGCGCCGCGGTGATCGCAGCAGTTCGCGCAGGCGAGCGGCGGATGCCGAGCTTGCCGGGACCGACCTCCTCAAGTCGGGCACGACCGAACAGTGGCCCATACCAGAGGGTTGAGACGCCAAGCGCAAACAGCGTTGCAACAATGACCGCTATCCAGTTGACCGGGCCCATCTTTTCCTTCTTCGCCAAGCCCCCGCTGGCGCAACTGCTACGCCTGCCGGGCACGGAAGGCAACGCCCCGTGACCCAATGGTGACGTGGCGTGCTTTTTAGACTATGGGCCGCGCCACGATGGCAAGCCAGATTCCCCCTCTCGAAATTCCCGAAGCCCCCAAGGTCGGCATGGTCAGCCTTGGCTGCCCCAAGGCGCTGGTCGATTCCGAACGGATCCTGACCCGGTTGCGCGCCGATGGCTATGCCATGAGCGCCGATTATGCGGGCGCCGACGTGGTGCTGGTCAACACTTGCGGGTTCCTCGATTCGGCCAAGGAAGAGAGCCTTTCCGCGATCGGCGAGGCGATTGCCGAGAACGGGCGCGTGATCGTGACCGGCTGCATGGGCAACGAGGCGGACGTGATCCGCGCGAAGTTCCCGCAGGTGCTGGCGGTGACGGGGGCGCATCAGTACGAGGCTGTAGTCGAGGCCGTGCACGAAGCTGCACCGCCGAGCATGGGTCCGTACATCGACCTGATCCCCCAGGCCGAACCCGGCGACATCAAGCTGACGCCACGCCATTACAGCTACCTGAAGATCTCCGAGGGCTGCAACCACGCCTGCGCCTTCTGCATCATCCCGAGCCTGCGCGGAAAGCTTGCCAGCCGCCGCATCGACGCGGTGCTACGCGAGGCCGAAAAGCTGGTCGCAGCAGGCACCAAGGAACTGCTGGTGATCAGCCAGGACACTTCGGCCTATGGCGTCGACGTCCGGCACGAGGAGCGCATGTGGAAGGGCCGTCCGGTACGCACGCACATGACCGACCTCGCTCGCGAACTCGGCCAATTGCGCACGCCTGAGGGCGATACGCCCTGGGTGCGGCTGCACTATGTCTACCCCTACCCCCACGTCGATGCAGTCATCCCGCTGATGGCCGAGGGGCTGGTCACGCCCTATCTCGACATCCCGTTCCAGCACGCCAGCCCCAATGTACTGCGCGCAATGAAGCGTCCTGCAAACGAGGCCAAGGTCCTCGACCGGATCAAGGCCTGGCGAGAAGTGTGCCCTGACATCGCCATTCGTTCCAGCTTCGTCGTCGGCTTCCCCGGCGAGACCGAGGCCGATTTCGAATACCTGCTCGAATGGCTGGAAGAAGCACAGCTCGACCGTGTCGGCGGGTTCCGCTTCGAACCGGTAGCGGGCGCGGCGGCGAACGACCTGCCCAACCCGGTGCCGGAAGCGGTCAAGGAAGAGCGCTATACCCGCCTGATGGAAACCACCGAGCGGATCAGCGCGGCCAAGCTTGCCGCCAAGATCGGCAAGTCGATCAAGGTGATCGTCGACGAAGTTGGCGAGCCGGACGAGGACGGCGACATCGGCGCGACCGCGCGGTCACAGGCCGACGCGCCGGAGATCGACGGCGCGGTCTACCTGCGCAACGTTCCTGCCACGCTCAAGGCCGGAGACTTTGCGCAAGTTCTGATCGAGGACGCCGACGCCCACGACCTCTATGGCGTGATCGCGGGCTAACCGGCTTCCTTGCAGGCCGAGGCCAGCAGAGTTTCACGCAGCTTGCCGATCTCCGGCAGGTCGAGGCCGGACAGGTCGGCGACTCCTTCGATGGCATCTTCGCCATAGCAATGCGCCAGCGCGATCGTCTCGCCCTTGAGGCGCTTGGCCAGAGGCAGCGACCAGAAGGTGCGCACGGTCGGCAGCGCGGTGTCGGAGGGGTCCTCGTCCACGACCATTGCCAGCCTGCCTGACCGAAGTCGGACGAACGAACCGATCGGATAGACGCCCACAGTCTCGACGAAGCGTTCGAGTATGTCGGGATCGAATTTCTCGGGTTGCTGGCGAAGCTCGCGAATGGCCTCTGCCGGATCGAGCCTGCTATGCGCCTCTCCGCTCGCGACGCGGGCATCATAGGCATCGCAGATCGCTGCCATGCGGCTCAGCGTATCGATCTCGGCACCGCCGATTCCTTGCGGATAGCCGCTGCCGTCAAGCCGTTCGTGATGGTGCAGGATGACCCGCAGGACCTGCGGCGGAATATCGCCAGCTGCCTTGAGAAAGGTATAGCCGAGCACGACGTGCTGTTCGCGCAAGTCCGGGCGCAGGAGCGTGTAGTCCCCGCCGACCGAAGCAAGATCGACCGGCAACTGCCCGACGCCGACATCCATCAGCAAGCCCGCCATCCCGGCATCACGAATATCCAGCGGGGACATGCGCATATGCTTGGCCAGCGCGATCATCAGCGCGCTCACGGCGAGAGAATGCCGATAGACCGGTTCGTTCTCGGTCTGGCAGCGCAGCAGGCCGTTGAACGCATAGAGATTGCGCTGGACCGAGGCGTAGACCGCATCCAGCACGGGCTCCACGTCCTGCGTGCGGATGGCCTTGCCCAGCCGAACCTGGATGAACGCCTTGCTGACAACCCGCAGCGCATCGCCGGCGGCGCGTCTGGCGCGGCCGAACTCGCGCGCGACGGGCATGGCGGCGGGCGGCCTGGCGAAGCCGCGCTGTTGGGGGACCGGAGCGACTTGCGGCCGCCTGACCATGAATGGTTGCGGGGCCGGCTCACCCGCATTGCGTGGCCCGGATATGATCTGCGTGGCGCGACCGGGCAACTCGCCTCCGCATTTGCCAAGGCTGGTGTCGATGATCACCTCTTCCACAGCGCTGTCCCGCAGGCGGTCCAGAAGATCCGGGTCTTCAAGCAGGAACCGCCGCTTCCAGAAGGGATGGCTGAACCAGCTCCCCTCCAGCTTGTGGATGAACATCCCGAGTTCGACTTCGTGCGTGGAGATACGCTTGAGCATGGACCGCCTGCTGGAGTGACGGATACTAACCTAGGATATAAGGCGTATGCCTTTTCCAGCAGGGGCCATCAGGAGGATTGCGTAACGGACACCTACCTATTGGTTGGGATCCTGAACCTTGAACGGATCGGTGGCCTCAGGCTGGGTCGGCAGCGGCGAGCGCGGCAGCTCCTTCTCGCTCATGGCTGCCTGCAACAGCATTCCCGCAAGAATTACCGAGGCCTGGCGCATGTCATCGGCGCGCATGTGGTCGAGCGTGTCGAGGCTCGAGTGATGGACCCGGCTTTCGTAGTCGAGCGGGTCCTGAATGAACTGATAGCCCGGCAGGCCGATCGCCTGGAGATAGACGTGATCGGTGCCACCGGTCTTGCTCATCACCACCTTGTCCGCCCCTAGCGAATTGAAGGGCGCGAGCCATTCGCGCAGGAGTGGTGCCGCACCGACATTGCCCTCGGCATAGATGCCCCGGAACTTGCCGGAACCGTTATCCATGTTGAAGTAGGCCTTGAGCTGCGAATACTCCGGCTTCGGCGTGATCGGATAGGCATTGCGCCACGCCGCGTAACTGTCGATGCCCTTGAGGCTGGGATCGACCGGACGCGTGGCGAGATGCTGTTCGATATAGGCCTTCGAGCCTAGCAGCCCCTGCTCTTCACCGCTCCATAGCGCAAAGCGGATCGTGCGCTTCGGCTTCACGCCCATCTTCGACAGGAGCCGCGCGGCTTCGATCACCGCGACGCTGCCCGCGCCGTTGTCGGATGCGCCATCGCCAGCAATCCAGCTGTCGAAGTGGGCGCCGGCCATGACGTAACCCGCCTTGGGATCGGTGCCGGGAATCTCGGCGATGACATTGTCGGCCATCAGGTCCTTGTCATCGAAGCTGGCGTCGATCGACAGCGAGAGCTGCGGCGCGGCCCCGGTCTTGGCGAGGCGGACGAGCCGGCGGTAGTCTTCCTGCGCCATGTCCATGGCCGGGACTGCGAGCGTCTGGCCAGGGATGAAATCGTAGCCCTCGCCATGGACCAGCTTGCCGTCGCGATAGGTCATCTTGACCATCGCCAGCGCACCTTCGGCCTTCAGGAATTCGGAAAGCTTGCGGGCAAAACCGCGACGCGCGACCTGCATGGCGAGGCCTTCGGGATCGTGGCGCGGCAGGGTGTACTTGTCGAGCTTGCCGATGTCCTCGCCCGAAAGGCGTTCGAACACCGGGTCCTTGGATTCGCTGGTCTCGCCCGGCAGGCTGACGAGCACGATCTTGCCCGCAAGCTTGCCCTTCCACGCATCGAAATTCTCGACCTTGCTCATCGGAGCGACGATGACCGGGGCAGTGATCGTGCCGCCAGTCGCAGGCGACCATGCCACTGGCAGCACGGTAAGCGGCAGCGTGCGCGGCGAAGTCATCGTCGCAGAGTAGGACTTGAGGTTCCAGCCAAGGCCAAACTCGAACGGTTCCCGATGAATATTCTTGAGGCCGAACGATGCGAACTTGGCCGCGGCCCAGTCCTCGGCCTTGCGGTGGTTTTCCGAGTTGGTCAGGCGAGGCCCGATGCGGTCCATCAGTTCGGAGGCAATCTCCATCGCATCGGACCGGTTGAGCCCTTCGTCGAGCAACTGGGCAATCAGCTTGTCTTCGGCGGGACCTGCGAGGACGGGGGTGGCGATGGCGCAAAGCGCGATTGCCGCAACGCCGGTGGCGATGCGCGAGCGGACGGTCATGTCTGGAAAACTCCCTGGGCAAGTTTCTATCGCAACCAGTCTTGCCGCTATGGCACCGATTGCCAAGTGCTTTTTACACCGGTTTCAGCAACCAGTGGCTGACGCCCCATTCGGTGCCGCCGCGATGGCCGAACAGTCCAGCCGTGGCGAGGTAGAACAGCCGCCAGCGCCGCATCCACAGTGGGGTGTGCGGCCCATAAACATCGTGCAGCACAGGCTCGATCTCCGACGCTTTGGCGTCGAACAGCGCCAACCAGTCGAGCGCGGTTTTCTCGTAATGGGTGCCTTCCCACCACCAGTCCCGCTCAAGCGCAAACAGGTCGGCGAACTGCCGGATCAGATCATGGCTGGGCATGATTCCACCGGTGAAGAAATACTGCGCGATCCAGCTCGACTTGTCCGCCGTGTCGAAACGGTATGGATACTGCCGGTGACTGAACACGTGAAGGAACAGGCGACCATCGGGTTTGAGCCAGCCCCTCACCCGCCCCAGCAATTCACGCCAGTTGGCCATGTGTTCGAACATCTCGACCGAGACGACGCGATCGAACCGCCCTTCCGGCGCGAAGCCATTCATGTCGGCGGTCAGCACGGTCAGGTTCGTGATCCCGCGTGCTGCTGCCTTGGCGCGAATGTGCTCGCCTTGCGGGCGCGAGTTCGAGACAGCAGTGATCCGGGCATTCGGGAACCGCGACGCCATGAACAGGCTGAGCGAACCCCAGCCACACCCCAGCTCGAGAATGTCCTGCCCATCCTCGAGCGCGGCGTGCTCGACCGTGGCCGAGAGCGCCGCAAGTTCCGCCTGCTCCAGCGTTTCGGTGCCAGTGGGATAGAGGCAACAGGAATATTTGGCGTTCGGGCCGAGGCTCAGTTCGAAGAAGCGGGGTGGCAATTCGTAGTGCTGCTCGTTGGCGGCATCGGTGTGCTCGGCCACCGGCCGCTGCGCCATCCATGCGGCAAATGCGGCCTCGGCCGGCCGGTCGCGACGGATCTCGCGAAGCCGCTTCTCGCACATGAAGGACACGCCCGCACGGGTCAGTGCATCAGGCAGCGGCGCGCGTTCGACCAGCGCGATTACGGGGGCAAGAAAGCTCACGAACGACAACTAGCCATCCGGGTGTGACATGTGTCAACCTGTCACGACGGGAGCGCTCTATAACAGGTGACAGGCGGATAAGACGTCAGGGAATGCGTGGCGAGGCCGACAGGGTCTTGGCCTGATGGGGACTTGGGATTGTGATGAGCCGTGATGGCGTGCCGGGGGGCGTGCTGGATATCGCCGTGGTCGGGAGCGGAATCTCCGGGCTGTCTGCCGCGTGGCTGCTGTCGCAGCGCCACCGTGTCACGCTGTTCGAAGCTGCCGACCGCCTGGGCGGGCACAGCAACACCGTCGAAGCAGATGGCGTGCCGGTGGATACCGGATTCATCGTCTACAACGAACGCACCTATCCCAACCTGACCGCCCTGTTTGCGCATCTTGGCGTGCCGACGCGCGAGACGGTGATGAGCTTTGCGGTCACGCTCGATCAGGGCAGGCTGGAGTATTCTGGCGACTTGCGCGGATTGTTCGCACAGCGGCGCAATCTCGTCTCGCCCCGCTTCTGGTCGATGCTCCGCGATCTGGTGCGCTTCTACAAGGCTGCGCCGCGCGATCTCCCGGATATGGGCGAGCTGGGCTTGGGTGCCTACCTCGACGGTCTCGGCTGCGGTCCCGCCTTCCGTGACGACCACCTCTACCCGATGGCGGCGGCGATCTGGTCGACACCGGTCCACGACATTCCGCACCACCCGGCCGCCGCATTCGTCCGCTTCTTCGAGAACCACGGCCTGCTCCAGTTCCGTGAGCGTCCGCGCTGGCGCACGGTTGATGGTGGCAGCCGGGAGTACGTGAAGCGGATCAGCGCGCCGTTTATCGACAACGTGCGCCTGTCCTCGCCAGTCCGCCAGGTCCGTCGCCACCCCGATGGCGTGGACATCGATGCCGGATGCGGGTGGGAGCGGTTCGACCATGTCGTGATGGCATCCCACGCCGATCAGTCGCTCGCGATCCTGGCCGATGCCGACCCGCAGGAGCGCGAACTGCTAGGGGCCTTCCCCTATCGCCACAATGAGGCGGTGCTGCACTCGGACGTGCGCCTCATGCCCAAGCGGCGCAAGGTCTGGTCGGCATGGAACTATGCCGCGCAACGCGGCCAGGACGCGCACCGGCTGTCGGTTACCTACTGGATGAACCGGCTCCAGCACTTGCCTACGGACAAGGACCTGTTCGTCACCCTGAACCCGCTCGAGGAACCGGACCCGACCACAGTGATCCGTCGCGAGAGCTATGACCATCCGGTATTCGACCTGGCCGCAGGCGCAGCGCAGAAGCGGCTGTGGTCATTGCAGGGACGCCGGCGTACGTGGTTCTGCGGCGCATGGTTCGGCGCAGGCTTCCATGAAGACGGGCTGCAGTCGGGCCTAGCCGTGGCGGAGCAACTTGGCGGGGTGCGCAGGCCGTGGACGGTGGCTGACGAATCCGGACGTATCCATGTTAGCCATCAGGCGCAGGTCCTCGAACCGGCATGACCGACGGCGCGGCGCTCTATCACGGTCACGTCCTGCACCGCCGACTGCGTCCTGCCGTCCATGTCCTGCGCTATCGGGTGCTCCATCTGCTGCTCGACATCGACCGGATCGATGAACTTGCTCAGCGTCTGCGCCTGTTCTCGCACGGGCGCTTCAACCTGTTCTCTTTCCATGACCGCGACGTGGGCGATGGCAAGGCCTTGCGCCCCCACGCGGAACGACTGCTGCGTGAAGCTGGACTGGCGCCCGATGGCGGCCGCATCCTGCTGCTGACCATGCCGCGCATGCTCGGCTACGCGTTCAACCCGCTCAGCACTTGGTTCTGCCATGGCGCTGACGGACGCTTGCGCGCGGTGATCTACGAAGTCTCCAACACCTTCGGCGAGCGGCACAACTATGTCATCGAGGCCAAGCCCGACGCAGTGACACTGCATCAGAGTGCGGGAAAGCGCTTTCACGTCTCGCCCTTTCTGCCGATGGATCTCGCCTATGCGTTCCGCATCCAGCCTCCGGGGCAACGGCTCGGGATCGGAATCACGGTATCCGATGAGCAAGGGCCGATACTTGCTGCTGTTCACACGGCGCGGCGCGAGGATCTGAGCGATTCCGCCCTGCTTCGCGCAAGCTTCGCCTACCCATTTGAAACCCTCAAGGTCACTTCAGGTATTCACTGGGAGGCGCTCAAGCTCTGGTTGAAGCGCGTTCCGCTGTTCCGCAAGCCTCCACCACCGGCAGAGGCCATGACCATCGGCCAATGATCAGAACAGCTTGGTCAGCATGTAGAACGCAGCGCCCACGGTGGCGCTGGCCGGAATGGTGATGAACCATGCCATGACCACACGCTGCGCCACGCCCCAGCGCACCGCGCTGGCGCGGCGGGCCGCACCGGTGCCGATCACGCTGCCGGTGATGGCATGGGTGGTCGAGACGGGAATGCCCAGCGCGCTCGCACCGAACACGACGATCGAGCCAGCCGACGAGGCGCAGAAGCCGGTGTGGTGGTTCAGCTTGGTGATCTTGGTGCCCATCGTCTTGATGATCTTCCACCCGCCCGACATCGTGCCAAGGGAAATGGCAGCGTAGCACGAGAGCACGACCCATTCCGGAATGTGGAACTCGCCCTTCAGGTAGCCGGTCGAATAGAGCAGCACCGTGATGATGCCCATCGTCTTCTGGGCGTCGTTGCCGCCGTGGCTGATCGAATAGGCGGCCGAGGACAGCAGGTGCAGGCCCTTGAACACGTTCTCGGCGCGGCGTGGCTGGAAGCCCTTGAACAGCCAGCTCGTCAGCAGGACGAAGAACATGGCAAGCGCCATGCCGATCATGGGCGACATGAAGATGGCGATGAAGGTCTCGATCGTCTTCTTGGATTCGATCGCGTCGAAGCCGCCGTGCATCACGCCCGCGCCAAGCAACCCGCCGATCAACGCATGGCTTGAGGACGAGGGAATGCCCTTCACCCAAGTCACCACGTTCCAGAACATCGCCCCGATCAGCGCGCCGAACACGACCGCCGGAGTGACGATGTCCTTGTCGATGATACCCTTGCCGATAGTGTCGGCCACGTGCAGCCCCACCAGCCAGTAGGCGGCAAAGTTGCCGGCTGCTGCAAAGATCACCGCACCGACCGGCGAAAGCAGTCGGGTGGAAACCACCGTGGCGATCGAATTGGCGGCGTCGTGCAACCCGTTGAGGAAGTCGAACGCCAGCGCCAGCGCGATCAGGCCGACCAGCAGCGGAAAGGCGAGCTCGTGCATCGGATCAGCTCCTGTCCCGCGCCGTCAGGCGTGGTCGATGACCAGCGCGTCAATCTCGTTCGCGACGTCTTCGAAGGCGTCAGCGATCTTCTCGAGATGCTTGAAAATTTCCCGCGCGACGATGAAAGCGACCTGGTCGCCATCGGTGCGATGCCGCTGGAAATTGGCCTTGAGGCCAGCCTGGTGAACGAGGTCCACCTCGCCTTCCAACTTGACGATCCGCTCGGTCAGCGCGTGCAGCCGTCCACCATTGCGCTCGATGTCGCGCAGCAACGGCATGGCTTCGGAGATCAGGCCCACAGCTTCGACGATCTTGTCGGCCATGGCCTGCATCTCGGGCTCGAAATTCGCGATCTCGTAGAGCTCGATGGCCGAAGCAGCGGCCTGCATTTCGTCGATGGTGTCGTCCATCGCGCCGATCAGCGAGGTGATCGCGCCGCGGTCGAACGGCGTGAGGAACGTGCGGCGCACGGTGAACAGCACTTCGCGGATCACGTCATCGGCGGCGTGCTCGCGGTCGCGAATCTTGCCGACCCACTGCGCGGCATCTCCCTGCGAGCGCGTCAGCTTGGCCAGAGCATCGGCCGCGTCGACGCAGGCAGCTGCGTGGCGCTCGAACATCCCGAAGAAATCGCCCGACTTGGGCAGAAGACGCTGGAACCAGCCGAACATCGATAAGCTTCCCGAATAACCGTCACGCCAAAGCGGAAACGACTCGTCTCCGCCTGATTGCGCACTAGGCGACAGGCGCACCTGTCACAATCGGAAACACTCGGCTTGTCCACACGATCAGGGCCATCGGATCACAGCCACCCGATCTTGCGGAAGCGAAGCCACAGTCCCCCGCAGATCGTCACGATGACGCCCCACACGGCAAAATAGCCGTAGCGCCACTTCAGCTCCGGAAGGTACTCGAAGTTCATGCCGTAGATGCCGGCAATGGCAGTTGGCACCGCGAGGATCGCCGCCCATGCGGCAAGCTGCCGCGTCATCTCGCCCTGACGGTGCTGCTCGAGCAGGCTTGCGGTTTCGACGATCGCAGCCAGCGTTTCCTTGAGACCGCGCATTCGCGCCATGGCGCGGCGGACGTGATCGAGCACATCGCGGAACCAGATGCGTGCTGCGGGATCGATACACGGCAGATCAGCCACGACCAGGCGTTCGCAGACTTCCTCCATCGGTCCGATCACCCGCTC
This sequence comes from Novosphingobium sp., assembly GCA_046290865.1. Lineage (GTDB taxonomy): Bacteria > Pseudomonadota > Alphaproteobacteria > Sphingomonadales > Sphingomonadaceae > Novosphingobium. The sequence goes on from JBKBUD010000007.1 coordinate 14,231, forward strand.
GAACCGGCGCAACTGGCGGCGCAGGCGGAAGATGCGGCGGATCACGGATTGCTCCGGAAAGACGTCGATTGCCGCTTCCTCCATCTCCTGCGCGACTTCTTCCAGTCGTTCGAGCAGAGGCAGATAACCATCGACGATGAAATCGAGCACGGCGTGAAGGATGTAGTCCGGCCCTTCCGACAACCGGTCCCCCTGCGCCTCCAGTTCTTGCCGCAAGGTCAGGTGGGGCCGCGTGCTGCCGAAGCGCACGCTGATCAGGAAGTGCGGTCCGACGAAGAACGCCGTCTGACCGTAGCCGATCTCCTCGCCTGCCTGCAGTTCGGCGGTGCGGGCGACCACGAACAGGGTTTTCCCATAGACCTCGACCTTGGGCAACTGCCTCGGGTTGAGCGCGTCCTCCACCGCAAGGGGATGCAACCCGTACTGGCGGCGCACGAGGTCCATCTCAGTGGCGTCAGGCTCGCACAAGCCGATCCAGTCGAAGCTGTGCGGCGGCAATTCGGGCACGCAAGCGCCGTTCAGCTCGAGCGTTTCGTCATGGGCAGTGCCATTGCTGTAGCGGCGGGCGGCGATCACGGTCATGGTGCGTGAGTGGCAAACCTTCAGGCCACTGGCAATCGCCCGCGAGTGTGCTAACATTGCTGTAAATAGAACCGATGGAGAGAGATCGTGGGTGCAGAGCAGTCCACTTTTACGGCAGCGAAACCTGACGTTGACGTCCTGATTGTCGGGGCTGGCATTTCCGGTATCGGCATGGCTGCGCACATGAAAATGCTTTGCCCGGACCGCTCTTTCACCATTATCGAGCGGCGCGCGCAGATCGGCGGAACCTGGGACCTGTTCCGCTACCCCGGCGTCCGTTCCGATTCGGACATGCACACGCTCGGCTTCGTGTTCGAACCCTGGAAGCACGAGAAATCGATCGCCGACGGGCCCTCGATCCTCGACTATCTGAACCGCATCGCCGACGAGCGCGACATTCGCCGCCACATCCGCTTCGACAGCAAGGTGCTCAGCGCCGACTTCGACAGCGAGGCCGCGTACTGGGTCGTCACCCTTGAAGGCAGCGACGGTCAGCGCAGCCGGGTAACCGCGGGCTGGCTCTACCTCGGATCGGGCTACTACGATTACGACAACCCCTACGAAGCGCAGTTCGAGGGCCGGGAGGATTTCAAGGGCGAGATCGTGCACCCGCAGTTCTGGCCGGAAAACCTCGAATATGCCGGAAAGCGCGTGGTGGTGATCGGATCGGGGGCCACTGCGGTGACTATCGTCCCGTCGATGGCTGACAAGGCAGGCCACGTCACCATGCTCCAGCGCACGCCGACCTGGTACGGCATCCGCCCGGCGCGCGATGGCATCGCCAACTTCCTGCGCAAGTTCCTGCCCGAGGAGCTGGCTTATCGAATTACGCGGTTCAAGAACGTTCGCCTGCAGAACTTGGTATTCAAGCGTGCCCGCACCCAGCCCGAAAAGGTCAAGCAGTTCCTGACCAAGCGGATCAAGGCCGCGCTGGGCGACAAGTACGACGAGAAGGCGTTCACGCCGCCGTATGACCCTTGGGATCAGCGCCTGTGCCTCGTGCCAGATGCCGACCTGTTCGAGGCGATCAAGGCGGGCAAGGCGAGCGTGGTCACCGACCACATCGACCGCTTCGACGCCACCGGCATAAAGCTCAAATCAGGCAAGCACCTCGACGCGGATATCATCGTCACCGCGACCGGCCTGAAGATGGTGATGGCTGGAAAGATCGCCATCAGCGTCGATGGCGTGCCGGTCGATTTCGCCGACCGCTACTACTACAAGGGCGTGATGTTCTCGAACGTACCGAATCTTGCGGCGGTGTTCGGCTACCTCAACGCCTCGTGGACGCTGCGGGCGGACATCAACGCGCGCTACATCTGCGACGTACTCAACGCCATGAAGGCACGGGGCGTGGAAGTGGCGGTGCCAAGGCTCGCGCCCAACCACCAGCTCGACGAGGACAACATCTACGACTTCTCGTCCGGTTACATCGAGCGCGCGCGCCATCTCCTGCCCAAGTCGGCGAGCGACATGCGCTGGCGGCTGAACCAGGACTACGTGCGCGACGTGGCCTGGATGCGCGAGGACCCGATCGAGGACGGTGTCCTGCAGTTCGGTCATGCGCGCCCTGCAACCGTGCACAAGGAGCACGTCGAAGCCGCCGAATAAGCCCTTTTGCGGGAAGGTCCCATGCGATACCACTCGCACAATGACTGACGAATCCCGCATCTGGACCGCCGCGCTGATTGTCGTGGGCGATGAAATCCTGTCTGGCCGCACGCAGGACAAGAATATCGCCCAGGTGGCGACATGGCTCGGCGTCCAGGGCATCCGCCTGCGCGAAGTCCGCGTCGTGCCGGATGACATGGACGCCATCATCGAGGCGGTAAACGCCCTGCGCGTGCGCAACGACTACCTGTTCACCACCGGCGGCATCGGTCCGACCCATGACGACATCACCGTTGACGCGGTCGCCGCAGCGCTCGGCGTGGACGTCGTGATCCACCCCAAGGCTCGCGCCATCCTCGAAAGCTACTACACCACGCGCGGGGGTCTCAACGATGCGCGCCTGCGCATGGCGCGCGTGCCCGACGGCGCGGACCTGATCGAGAACCGCCTGTCGGGTGCGCCGGGCATCCGCGTCGGCAACGTGTTCCTGATGGCGGGCGTCCCGGGCATCACCGCACAGATGCTCGATGGCCTGACCGGCAAGCTCGAAGGCGGTTTGCCGCTGCTCTCCACCACGGTCGGTTGCTGGGTGGCCGAAAGCGAGATTGCGGATCTGCTGCGCGAGACCGAGAACGCCTTCGACGGCGTACAGATCGGCAGCTACCCGTTCTTCCGCGAGGGCAAGACCGGCGCCAACTTCGTCATCCGCTCGGTCAGTGAAGGCCAGCTCGAGGCATGCGCCCATAAGCTGGCAGAGGGACTGGCGGCGATGGGACGTTTCCCCGTCGCAGGTGGCATCTGATGACGCTGTCGCGTCGACTTGCACTGCTGGCTCCGCTTGCCCTTGTGCTGATTGCCGCCGCGCCCGTGAAGAAGCGCGTTGCGCCAGCCCGCCCGCCTGCGCCAGCCTACCCCGCGCCTTCCACCGCGCCCCTGCCAGACAAGGTGCGCGTTGCGCTTGATACGGAAGCAGGACGAATCGTTGTCGAACTTGACGTGAAGCACGCCCCTGCCAGCGCCACCAACTTCGTCCGCTATGCCGAGACGAAGCGGTTTGACGGCACGGTCTTCTATCGCGCCATGCACCTCGCCTGGGGTGAACAGCCCAATGGCTTGATCCAGGCCGGTACGCGGGGCGATCCTAAGCGCAACCTGCCACCCATCGCGCATGAACCTACCAACGTCACCGGCATCCTGCACAAGGCCGGCACGCTGTCGATGGCGCGCTACGCTCCGGGCACCGCCACCGGCGATTTCTCGATCATGGTCTCGGACCAGCCCGGCCTCGACGCCCAGCCTGATTCTGCCGATCCCGAAGCGAAGGCGGGATACGCGGCGTTCGGGCAGGTCATCGAAGGCATGGACGTCGTCCGCGCCATCTTCGCCGCACCGATTTCCGAAACCGAGGGCGAAGGGATCATGCGCGGCCAGATCCTCGCCAAGCCGATCAAGATCCTGACAGCCCGCCGCCTCGCCGAGACTGCTGCTGCGCCTGCGCCCTGAGCCCGCGCTCGCGGCGGGGCTGGCATTGCTGCTCAGCGCCTGCACGACAACGGCCGACCGGGCCGCTCTCGAGAAGACGCTGGCAGCCAATGACAGTGCCACCCTTGCGCTCGGCCAATGGTGCGAAAGCAGGCATATCGCCGCTCCGCCGACGATCCGCGCCATCGCGGATCGCGCCATGCGGCAACCGCCCTCCTCGCAAGTCCGGGCAACCCTCGGCGTCGGCCCGGACGAGCCGGTAGCCTACCGCCATGTCCGCCTCGCCTGCGGGGACACCGTCCTGTCAGTGGCGCACAACTGGTACGTTCCAGCCCGCCTGACGCCCGCGATGAACGAGACGCTCGAACGCACCGACACGCCCTTCGGCAAGGTCGTCGCGTCGCTCGGCTTCCGGCGGGAACGCCTGTCGGAGACGCGGGGGCGTACGAACGACTGCCCCGAGGGCACGATCCTCTCGCATCGCGCCGTGCTCCGCCTCGGCGATGGTCGCGCCATCAGCCTCGTCGTCGAATGCTATACCCGCGGCAATCTCAGTCGCGCGAAGGGCTGACCGTCCAATCTCCCTTGGCGCCCTCGACCGCCGCCGCTTCGGCATAGGCTTCGAGTTCACGCCAGTGCCGGTCCCATCCGGGGCCGCGCTTCTCGAGCGGGATCACCGCCTCCACTTGCTGTCGGGCGATCGTCACCGGGTTCTTCGAAGTCTGGGGATCTGGCATGCCCCGCTCCTAGACCACTGCCGCAGACAGAAAAAGGGCCGGAGAAGTTTCCCTCCCCGGCCTTCTTTTCCTGTAGCGTTCAAGCCAGCTTAGCCGCCGTGAACCTGAGCCACGTCGACCTTGAGGCCTGGGCCCATCGACGACGACAGGCCGACCTTGCGCAGGTACTTGCCCTTGGCGCCGGCAGGCTTCGCCTTGACGATCGCATCAACGAAAGCGTCGAAGTTGGCGCGCAGCGCTTCGTCCGAGAACGAGAGCTTGCCGATGCCGCCGTGGATGATGCCGGCCTTTTCGACGCGGAATTCGATCTGGCCGCTCTTGGCTGCCTTGACCGCATCAGCGACGTTCGGGGTGACGGTGCCGAGCTTCGGGTTCGGCATCAGGCCCTTGGGACCCAGCACCTTGCCGAGACGGCCGACGATGCCCATCATGTCGGGCGTCGCGATCACGCGGCCATAGTCGAGGTTGCCGTTCTGCATGTCCTCGAGCAGGTCTTCGGCGCCAACCTTGTCGGCACCGGCGGCGAGAGCAGCTTCAGCCTTGTCGCCACGGGCGAACACGGCGACCTTGACGTCCTTGCCGGTGCCCGAGGGCAGCACGACCATGCCACGGACCATCTGGTCGGCGTGACGCGGATCGACGCCGAGGTTCAGCGAGACTTCGAGGCTCTCGTCGAACTTGGCGCTCTTGAGGTCCTTGAGCAGCGCGATGGCTTCATCGACGCCATAGAGCTTCTGGTTGTCGCCCAGCTTGGCAACGAGGGCCTTCTGCTTCTTGGTCTGCTTGGCCATGGGATCAGCCCTCCACCACGGTGAGGCCCATCGCGCGAGCGGAGCCTTCGATGATCTTCGTTGCGGCGTCGATGTCGTTCGCGTTCAGGTCCTTCATCTTGGCCTGGGCGATTTCCGCCAGCTGCGAACGCTTGATCGAACCGGCCGAAGCCTTGCCCGGGGTCTTCGAACCCGACTTGATGCCTGCGGCCTTCTTGATGAAGAAGGTGGCAGGCGGGGTCTTGGTCACGAAGGTGAACGAGCGATCCGCATAGACCGTGATCACGGTCGGCAGCGGGGTGCCCTTTTCGACTTCCTGCGTGGCAGCGTTGAACTGCTTGCAGAATTCCATGATGTTGACGCCGCGCTGACCCAGCGCCGGACCGATCGGCGGAGCAGGCTTTGCTTCACCGGCTGCAACCTGCAGCTTGATATAGCCTTCAATCTTCTTGGCCACGATGGCCTCCTTTCTTCCTGTTGGCCTGCCGGTCAGGGCAAAGCCTCAGAGTGAGCGGTCAAACGCCCCGGTGAGGGACTCCCGCACGGACCCACGGACAGATTCGCCCGCAAGAGTGCGCGCCCTTAGCCGCAAAGGCTCCGCAAGCCAAGGGCCAAGCGCGTTCCGGCGCGCAAAGGATGCGGCGATACTGAAGTATCGTGATAGCTTCGCCCCGTGAGGATCGATCGCCGAACACTGCTCGCAGCTGCCCCTGCAGCCCTTGCCACCCGAGCCATGCCTGCTGCGCCAACGCCCGCCCAGCCGACACCCGCCGCTGTCCGCCGCGACTTCGCAATCCTTGCAGAAGCTTATGCCCGCCTGCATCCGGGGCTGGATCGCTATCTCGGGCGTGATCGCTTCCTCGCGCTGGTCCGAAACGAAACTCGCCAACTCACTAACGGACCGATGACAGTGCGGGACCAGTACCTGTCCCTTGCCCGGGTGACGGCAGCCGTCCGGTGCGGTCACAGCTATCCCAACCCTGCCAACCAGTCGAAAACCATCATTGCCCAGGTTGTCGACGCCAGCGCTGCGGTGCCATTTACGTTTCGCTGGATCGACGAACAGATGGTCGTAACCAGCACCTTGCGCCCCGAAATTCCGCTGCGCCGGGGAGACGTGATTGCAGCCGTGGATGACATTCCGGCAGCAACCCTGCTGCAGCGTCTCCTGCCCCTGGCCCGCGCGGACGGCGGCAACGATGCCAAGCGGATCGCCCTGCTTGGCGTCGAAGATCAAGGCTCGACGAGCCCGTTCGACATCTACCGTCCAATGATCGCTCCGCACGCCCCCTCGGGGCGCATCAGGCTGACCTTGGCGGACAGACGGACGGCTGATCTTCCCGCCCTCGCCCGCCCACCGCGGAGGCGCGGGGCCGACCGCAACGATGCCGAGAGCAATGGCTGGAGCTTTGCCATCAGCGAAGGCCTCGCCACGCTGCGCATGGACAACTGGGGCCTCTACGACAGCAAGTGGGACTGGAAGGCCTGGCTCGATGCCGCGTTTGACAGGATGATCGCGGAAAAGGCGCGGGGCCTGGTGATCGATATCCGCGCCAACGAAGGCGGGATCGATTGCGGCGATGCCGTGCTGGCGCGGCTTATCGATCGCCCGCTGGCGCAGGCGGTGATGGAGCGCCACGTCCGCTACAAACGCATTCCCGACGCCCTGCGCCCAGTGCTCGACACTTGGGATCGCAGCTTCGACGACTGGGGTGAGGCGGCAAGGCCCTCGTCGCGAAGCGGCATGTACCGGCTGGTTCGTGGCGACTTCGACCTACCCGGCGCACGGATCGAGCCATCGGGCCAGCGCTTTGCCGGCAAGATCGCCCTGCTGATCGGGCCGACCTGCTCTTCGGCGACCTTCCAGTTTGCCGAGACCGTGAAACGCAGCGGCCTTGCAACGCTGGTAGGCGAGCCGACCGGCGGCAACCTGCGCGGCATCAACGGCGGCGCGTTCTACTTCCTGCGGCTCCCCGAAACGGGGCTGGAAGTGGACCTCCCGCTGATCGGGTTCTTTCCAACTTTATCCCAGCCAGACAGCGGGGTCGTTCCTGATGTCGCGGTCAGGACAAGCGCATCAGACATCACCGTCGGGCGCGACTCTGCAATGGAAAAGGCGCGCCAGCTGGTAAGCTGACGCGCCCTGTCGAATACTTGCGGGTCGATCAGCCGCGAACCAGTTCGACTTCCTCGAAGCCCAGTTCCACCGGCGTGGCACGTCCGAAGATCGAGACCGAGACCTTCACGCGGCTCTTGTCGAAGTCCAGCTCCTCGACCACGCCGTTGAACGAAGCGAACGGGCCGGCATTGACCTTGACCTGATCGCCGATCTCGTAATCGACCACCACGCTCTTGCGCGGCTCGGCAGCGGCCTGTTCGCGCGCGCCGAAGTAGCGGGCGGCTTCCTTGTCGGAAATCGGCTGCGGCTTGTTGTTGGTGCCGAGGAAACCCGTCACCTTCGGGGTGTTCTTGACGAGGTGATAGATGTCGTCGTTCATCGCCAGCTTGGCGAGAACGTAGCCCGGCATGAACTTGCGCTCGACCTGGACCTTCTTGCCACGCTTCACTTCGGTGACGGTCTCGGTCGGCACTTCGACCGCTTCGACCAGCTGCGACAGGCCGATGCGCTCGGCTTCGGAGATGATCGCTTCCTTCACCTTGTTCTCGAAACCGGAATAGGCGTGAATGATGTACCAGCGGGCCATATCTTTGTTCTCTTTGGTCCTGGAGGTTGGTCGGATCAGGCGAGCGACAGCAGGAAGCGGACGATGGCGCTGAACAGCGAATCGATGCCGAGGAAGAACACCGCGAGGATCAGCATCATGATGCCGACGAAGATCGCCGTGGTCGTCGTCTCCTGACGGGTCGGCCACACGACCTTGCGCGCTTCTGCCTTCACTTGATTGAAGAACTCGCCGGGGCTGGTCTTGGCCATTGCTCTCGTGCCTTGCTTGCTGCGGCGAAAGCCGCGGGAAAACTCGTTTCTTCCAGCTAGGGGTCATCGCCGCCCCGGACAAGTCCGGGAGGGGCAGGCGATTTTCCGATGTCGGAAGTTCCGCTCATTTAGTCTCCCGCCGAGCAAATGGCAAGGCCACGCCGCTGCACCCTCTGCGCGGGCGGTACGGCGCCGGGATTGGAGGCGCGCTGCGCCGGATCGCACCGTGCAGTCGCCCAACAGATCGCCGGCCGGGGAACAGGCGACTGTCCCGCCGGTTATCGCTCGGCAACAGTTTGGCAACAAACAGGGGGACCGGATGGGCAAGGAAAGGTCCAAGATCATGAAAAAGCACTTCATTCCGCTGGCATCGGCAGCAGCGATCGCTCTCGCCACCGCAGCGACTGCGCAAAGCACGCAGACCGCAACGACGACATCATCCTCCAACGGCATCGGTGCGGACGTCCGCGTCACGGCCAAGGCCCAGAAGGACAGCGAAGACAAGGGGATCGGCGCGGACGTTTCGGCAAAGGCGCATGCGCGCAATGCCACCAAGGCGCAGACGCGCACCGACGCCAGCGACGATGACGCCGACAACACCGATCTCGACAAGGTTGCAACCTCGGGCGCTATCAGCAGCGCAACCCGCGCCAACGGTGCAGTAAGCGGCAGTCTGACCGGTCGTGATCATGCGGCTGCCGGTTCGGCCGCTATCGATGCCGCGGCGGTAGCGGCGGCCCGCGGGGCAAACAGCACGATCAAGGATGGAACTGGCGCGGTGGCCAGTCTGCGGGACAGCGTCTCGGTCGCCGGCGACCTTCGCGCCACTGGCAGTGCCGCCCGTGACACGGCAATTGATGCGCGTGTGACCGCAAGTGCGGCCCGCTCGTCTGCCACAGATGTCCGCGCTGCGGCGCAGGATACCCGTGCGAACGCCGCTTCGGTCCGCGACACCGCCACAGCGGTCAAGGACACCGTCAAGTCGGCGCTGCCGACCCGGAACTGAGCCGACGTAACGACCAACGCGAGGGCGGATCCGCAAGGATCCGCCCTCGTTCGCATAAGGGGTGCGGGAATGAAGAAGTCTGCAATATTGTCTGGTGTGCTGCTGGCTGGACTGGTCGCTGCATCACCTTCGCATGCACAGGATGCGCGCAAGGATGAACTGCAAACGCCAGATGACACCAGCCTGTCGGTGACGACCGGCGTTGACTGGTCGAGTGGCGATTACGGCACCGGTTCGGATACCAGGATTCTCGTCGTGCCACTGGCACTGCGCTACAAGACCGGGAACCTGCGCGTCTCGGTGACCCAACCATGGCTTCGCATCGACGGCTCTTCCGCGATCGTGGGCAACGGCCCCGGCGGCGTGATCATCGATCCGAATGCGCCACGCACCACTCGCAGCGGGCTGGGCGATCTGACAGTTGGCGCAGCCTACATGATTCCGGAGGAGAAGCTGGGCGTCGGCATCGACCTGTCGGCACGCGTCAAACTGCCGACGGCCTCCCGCAGCAAGGGCCTGGGAACGGGCAAGACCGACGTTACCGTGGGCGCAGAGCTGTCCAGGACCTTCGGCTCGGTGACGCCCTTCGCCAGCGTCGGCTATCGCATGCCGGGCGATCCCGAAGGCATTGACCTGCGCAACGCATGGACTGCATCGGGTGGCGCAAGCGTTGCGATGGGCAAAGCGGTTCTGATTGCCTCCTACGACTACCGCCAGTCCACCAGTCGCCTGGCAAAGGACAGCCATGAACTGTTCGGTGCGTACAGCACTCCGTTGAACGATGCGCTGAACTTCACCTTTTACGGGTCGGCAGGCCTCAGCGATGGTGCACCGGACTATGGCGTTGGCGGCATGATCACCGTAAGGTTCTGAGGTTCTCACGCGAACCAGACGCATGAGACGGAACTTGGGGCGGCGAGCAAGGCTTGCTGCCCCATTTTTTATGCCGCAATCTTGCGCCGCCTTTGCGTCAAGTGACGTGCGACACATCGCACCATTTTCGACGCACTTTTATTGGCCTGCTGGCCGCCGAGCCCCGCATTCTCGGCGATTCTGTGGCAGCAATGCAACGCATTGAAAAGCTTGAAATAGTAAACGTAAGTTATGAATTGCAGCGTGTGGCGTCGATCAGCATTGGGGCGGCCTGCGGTTTCAGAAAAATCCAATGAAAACCGCAATCTGGTAACAAGGGGAACACCACATGAAGAAGCTCTCGATCGCCGCTGCGATCCTCGCCGCCGCGTCCGCCACGCCCGCATTCGCTGAAGCGCCCTCGGGCGTTCGCACCGAAGTGCTGGTTGGCTGGGACCGCGCCTCGCTCGACCTCAGCGATTACGGCTTCGGCACTTACAGCGAAGACGGCGTCGGCTTCGGCCTGGCTGTCGGTTACGACATTCCCACCGCCGGCTCGGTCTCCTTCGGCGTTGATGCGGAAGTCTCCGATTCGTCGACCAAGGCCGTCTATGACGATGGCGTCGATCGCGCCGTGATCTCGACCGGCCGCGACCTCTACGTCGGCGCGCGCGTCACCGCCGCTGTCAACCCGAAGCTGAACCTCTACGGCAAGGTCGGCTACACCAACGCGCGCCTGAAGGGCGAACTCAACGGCTTCAAGGACGCGGCAAACGGCGACGGCGTGCGCCTCGGCCTCGGCGCGCAGCTTGGTCTTGGTGGCAACACCTATGGCCTCGTCGAGTATCGCTATTCGAACTACGAAGCGGGCTTCTCGCGCAATCAGGTTCTGGCAGGCGTCGGCCTGCGCTTCTGATCACTCCTAGGTGATGTCCCGAAGGAGGGTGGGCTCGCGCCCGCCCTCCTTTTCATGCGCAGGCGAATCGAAACGCGAATGATCCCGCTTCGGCAACCATGGTGCATGCTGAAAAGGGGGGTGCGGCATCCAGGATGCCTGCAGACGCGCTGTTACCCGCCCATGAGGCGAGTGGCAGGAGTGGGGGGAGTGCCTGAAGTCCTTGTTTTCAGGCAGTTAGCTTGGCTAACCCAACAGAATTGGCCGACGCAGATCTGCGGCCTCCCGAGAAAGCTGGCTAACCAGTTGCGGCTCATGCTGCCCTTCACCCCGCTTGCATAGAAGCGCACCGTCCCTGCCCCAGAGCGAGTGTGACGTGGATCAGCGAAAATTCCGGAGCTTCCGGCCGCCCAAGCCCTATTTTCCAGAACTGCTGGGTATGCGGCGCAAAGGCATAACATTTATAACAAGCTAGGTTTTTCAGGTACTTAGGACATAATAATTATATAACATAGACATAATCATATTACATCTAATGAAGGTAATTATCGGGTGGTCAAAAATCCTTTGTTTTCAATGATATGATGTTCAGGGCCTAAAGATATTACGTCGATATGAGGTCTGAAATCTCACATGAAGAATGGCGGATTTCTGCGGGTTTGAGCGCTTCATGAGGGGGTATGTGAGGAATGTTATGTGATCCCGACACATGGGGGTGTCCCGGTCCCGCATCGGCGCTGGGGCAAGTTGCATATTTTTCGATGAAGAAGCCGAAAGCGAGGCGTGGGGGCGAGCGCGGCGCGCTGGGTGTGACGGTCGAGGTCGCTGCCCCGGCGCCCGCGCTCGGCCCTGGCACACGAAAAAGGGGCCGAGGCTTGCGCCCCGGCCCCGTCCGACCGTCTGCAGCGGGATGTCAGTTGGAGATGATCACCTCACCGAAGACCTTGGACTTGTCCATGCCCCCGATCTGATAGCGCACCTGCTCGCCCTCGATCGTGAAGCCGTCGAAGATCCGGCGCACTTCGGGATGATCGTTGAGCGAGAGGATGAACCGGCCACGGATGCCGCGCAGCTGCTCAGCCATGGCCTCGAACTCCTCACGCCGGAACATGTCCCGGCCATAGTCGGTCTCGCAGCCGTAGTAAGGCGGGTCGAGGTAGAATAGCGTGGCTGGCCTGTCATAGCGCGCGATGAAGTCCGACCAGGGCAGCCGCTCCACGATCACGCCCGCAAGCCGCTCGTGCACCGCCTCGATCATCGGCCCGACCTTGGTCAGGTCGAAACGCCCGCCGCTGCCCAGAACAACGCCAAAGCCGCGTCCCTTTACCTTCCCGCCGAACGCCAGGCGCTGCAGGTAAAGGAACCGCGCCGAACGCTGCAGGTCGGTCAGCGAGCTGGGCTCCATGGCAAGCAGCTTCTCGAACCCGGCGCGGCTCGTGATCTGGAAGCGCAGCATGTCGAGGAACGGCACATAGTGGTGCTGCACCACGCGGAAGAACGTCGATACGTCCTCCGACCAGTCGTTGATCACTTCGCCCTTGGGCTTGCGGTCCCGGCGAAGGAACACCCCACCCATGCCGACGAACACCTCGGCATAAGTCTCATGCGGCACGGCGTTGATCCGCTGCACCAAGCGCTTGGCCAGATTGCGCTTTCCCCCGATATAGGGGGCCAATGGCTTGACCGGATCGACTGGCTCGAAGGCGGTCGTGGGATTCGACAACATCGCACTTGTTCCTTAAATGTTCCGCCGCCGAGTCGGCAGGCGGGATTGGCCCCAAGGCGGGACCGATTGGGACAAGACGAGTTACCTTCGTCGGACTTGGGCGCTGCAACGCCCGGTCCCCCGCCGTCGAGTGCTAACGCACTTGCCCTGCGGGGATCTTCCTGAAGCCATTGCCTTCCTGCCGGATCACCGAGCCATCGCCGCAGAGGTAGTCTGCGAACGAAAGCGCCGGCACGCCCGCCCAGTCGTTCACGCGCAGCATGCGCCGCGCGATCGGCACGATCTCCAGCTCATAGAAGGAATCGCGGGCTTCCCGCACGCTGCCGAAGCCGCCGTTGTTCTGCGGGATCACGCCGATGAGCTGGGGCGGGGTGCGGTGCGCGCCGAGCATGTCGTCGCGGCTGATGTTCTTGACGTTCGAGAACTCATCCTTCGCGGTCACGTCGGCAATGGGCATCACCTGGATGCCGTCCTTCTTTCCCTTGGGAATGTGGACCAGCATGTTCTTGAAGTTCCCCACGCCCTTCGACTGGCGCATCTTCTCCTCGAGCTGGTCGACAGTCTTCTGGTCGGCCAGCGGCTCGCTCACATAGAGAATGAACCCGGCATGCGCGCCGTTGAGGTAGTAGCGGCGGCGGAACAGCGTGGCATTCTCCGACAGCAGACCGCTCTGCAGCGCCGAGAGCCACTCGGGCAGGCCGTAGATTTCCTGCGCCACGTCGGGCTGCTGCAGCTGGAACACGCGCCCCGGCTCGAACTCGTGGCTCTGGCTGATCGGCCCGTTGACAAACCAGAACACTCCGGCCTTCACTCCGGCGCGCATGTGGACCGATGGCGCATGCCGGATCACTGCCACCCGGTTGCCCAGGTTCGGAACCTGCTCCAGGTAGCCATTGCCCATCTGCACGAAGTCCAGGGCGAAGCGCTCGAAGTCGTCGCTGCCGAGCCACCGGCTCTGCACCTGCTGCGACACCAGCATGTTGACCTTCAAGGCCACCGCGCTGCGATGATAGGGGCTCATGTTGAACACCTGGGCGAGGCGCGCCGTCGGCAGAGGGGGCTCGTACCACTGGCCGTTGTGCCAGATCTCAAAGTATTGCGAGAGCTCGCGCCGATCGAGCACGCTCTCGGGATCTCCGAAGCTGAAGAACTGGCCCTGCACCTCGCTGCCCTTCGACGGCATGCGCGAGAGCTTGCCTTTTGCCGGGGCCGCTACGGCGCTCGTCTTCCTCGTGGTCATGCTCGGCTCCTCAATCGAAAAACTTCACGGTCCCGCCAGCGGCTTCGCTCTCGGTCCCGACATCCAAAGGTTCGTTGGAAAGGGCGTGCAGCAGCGCCCAGGCGATGTCGGCATGGCCGATCTCGCCATTGCGGCGCGCGGTATAGGTGACGCCCTTCTGGCTTGCGGTAAGCGTGGGGCGGATGGCCATCAGCGCCTGCATCAGGTCGGTCCACCCGGCATCGAATTCGATGCGACCGGCACGGAACACGTGCTGCGCCTTGATGACCAGGGCGGTCTTGCTCGCCACCGAATATTCGATCTTGCGCACCAGCGGGAACCAGTGGCCGACCAGCTCGAACACGGCCTGCCCTGACCCGGTCGTGTCGATCGAGATATCGGTGACGTTGTAGCGGCCGGCCACGCTCTTGATGAAGTCGGCCTGCCCCGCGAAGTCGAGGCCGTTGAGGCGATACTTCTCGAGGACGCGGAACTTGCCCCCGGCCTTGTCCGGTGGCGCCAGCACGATCAGCGCGGCATCGTCGCGCCCTTGCTTGTTCGGGTCGTAACCCAGCCAAACCGCCTTGTCGCCGAACGGACGGCCACCGGGAATGTCGACCAGTGCCGGGTGGAAGTCGCGCCACTTGAGGAAGCTGTCCACGCGAGCCGGGTTGAGGCGGGCATAGGGGAAGCTGCTCTCGGCATCGTCCACGTCGTCGCATTCGAACAGGTTGCGGAACGCGTCATCCGAGTATTCGCGGCGCAGCTCCTCCACGTCGACCAGGGCGGACAGACCCAGCGCGCAGGCATCGTGGATGGTGAGGATCTGCTGCCAGCTGCCATCGGGCATGATCGCGCCGCGACGAAGGTTCTTGTGGCTGATGTCGAAGGGCTTCTGATCGCCCTTCGCACGGCCCCGGTTCCATTCCTCGCCCGCCCAGAAGGCATAGCTCTCGTGCGTCTTGGTCGATGGCGTCGAGAAATAGGTCTTCTTGTAGATCTTGTGGGTGGCCATGCCGCTGGCAACCTTGGCCAGCTCGGCAAAGCCGTGAACCCACGCGTATTCGTCGAAGTAGAAGTCGCCGCTCTCGCCCTGCGCCGTGGCCGAATTGGTCGAGAGGAAGTAGAAGCCGACGGACTCGATCGGCTTGTGTGCGGTCTGCCCCTCTTCGTCCTCGGGATACTGCCCGACGAAGTCCAACTCGATGATCTTGCCCTTGAGCTCGATCCCGGTGACCTTGCGGACCCACTTGTAGATCTCGCGCCGGAATTTGAGCGCCTGCCGCTCGCTCGCCGAGATGAAGATCTGGTTGCGCGGCTGCTCGCCCTTGAGCACCGCCTCGCCGACCTTTGCAAAGGCCTCACGCGCGAAATAGACCGTCGCGCCCACCTGGCGCGATTTGCGGATCTTGCGGGTGCGCTGCTCGCGCTGGTCCCACCACAGGTCCTGATATTCGAAGCGCCAGTCGTCGAAGTCCTCGAGCAGCTTCTCCCACTGCTCGATGGTGAGGAAGTTCTTGCGCTTCTCGGCGCGCTTGGCCTTGGCCGGTTCGTCGTTGCGGTTGGCGATCTTGGGGTTGAGATCGCCCTCCTTCCCGGTCTTGTCGAACTTGCGGATGCGGGCCGAACGCTCGAGCTGGCGCATCATGAAGTCCACCCGCTTCATGTCGCCCTCGGTGAAGGGTTCCTTGTCGAGCAGCATGGCGATCTTCGCCTCGAGGCGGTCCTCGACCACCGCGATCGGCGCGTCCTGGTCCCACGCATCGCGGCGCTTCCATGCGGCGACGGTTGCATAGGGAACCGCCATCTCGTCCGAGATTTGCTTTGTCGTCCACCCGCGATGGTAGAGCGAGCGCGCTTCGCGCCGCTGCGCACGGTTCACCTGGCGGCTGATCGCCGGTTCCGTGTCTTCTTGATGGACCGATCGCAGGGGTGGCGTGGAAGTCATGGCGTCCTGCCATGCACCCCGAACCCCGTCCGCTGTCGCCTGCCTTGTCCGGTAAACCCGGCCTTTACCGCGCGGGCGCGTTGCCAGAGCCGCCCCGCCGGTGCCTCAAAGGGCACAACTTGCTGACCCCGCACCAACGCCCCACGGGAGCCCTTTCGATGAAGACCAAGCCCTTCCTGCTCGCCACCGCCGGTTCCACCGTCGATGGCCGCGTGATCGATGAAAAGATGCTCGAAGAGATGGTTTCGAGCTACGACCCCAAGGTCTACGGGGCACGGCTGAATATCGAGCATGTTCGCGGCATCAGTGGCGAAGGCCCATTCCGTGCCTACGGCGATGTCCTGGAGCTCTCGATCGGCGAGGTCGACGTGAACTTCAATGGGAAGACCGAGAAGCGCAAGGCGCTCTTCGGCGTCTTCGACGTCACCGACGACGCCAAGAAGCTCAATGAGGCGGGCCAGAAGGTCTATCCCTCGATCGAGATCGAACCGAACTTCGGTGGCAAGGGCTTCGCCTACATGATGGGCTGCGCGCTCACCGACAGCCCCGCCTCGATTGCCACCGAACGTCTGCAGTTCAACCGCTCGCTCCCTGGCACTCTCACAGTCTCGGCGGAAAGCGCCGAGGCCCTCGAATTCGCCGAGGGTGATGTCACCCAGGGCGGCAACGTTCTCCTGTCCAAGTTCGGCGCGATGATGGACGCCTTCGCTGCAAAGTTCGGCGGCAAGTCCGACGACAAGCCCGAGGTCAAGGCCGACGACAAGAAGGACGCCGCCGCCGCCTTCGACTTCACCGCCCTGCGCCCGTTGTTCGACGACATGGCCAAGACCTTCTCCACCGCTGTCGATGGCCTGCGCAGCGAATTCCGCGCCGAGGCCGATGCCCTCGCGGTCAAGCTCAAGAAGGTCGAGGAAACGCACGAGCGCACCCCCGACCAGAACTACCGCCAGCGTCCGATCGCGAACGGCAACAACGGCAACTACGCCAAGACCGACTGCTGATCGGCCTCACCCCAAGTCCCCGCCCTGAAACCCAAACCCTGCCGCCTACCAGACAAGGAAACGCCACATGCGCAACGAAACCCGCGCTCTCTTCAGGGCCTATTGCTCGCAGATCGCGCTGTTGAATGGCATCGCCAACGCGACCGAGCAGTTCAACGTCAATCCCGAGATCGAGCAGAAGCTCGAAACCAAGATGAAGGAATCGTCCGAGTTCCTCGGCATGATCAACGTCATGCCGGTGACCCAGCAGGAAGGGCAGGTTCTCGGGCTGACCACCACCCGCACGATCGCGGGCCGCACCGACACCAGCGGCGGCACTCGTCGCAATCCCACCGATCCTTCCGGCGATGCCGAGAAGCGCCGTTATCTGTGCAAGCAGACCAATTTCGACTGGGCACGTCGCTACGCCCTGATGGATGCGTGGCGCCACCGTCCCGAGTTCGAGACCCTGCTGCGCGATGCCATCCTGCAGCAGCAGTCGCGCGATCGCATCATGATCGGTTGGCACGGTACTTCGGCGGCGGACCAGACCGATCGCGTTGCCAATCCGCTTCTGCAGGATGTCAACATCGGGTGGCTCAAGAAGCTGCGCGACAATGCCCCCGGTCAGGTCTTCAGCGATGGTAGCCTGACGGTGAAGAGCAACGGCACCAACAACGCCGCGCTCAAGGCGATCTACGTCAAGCCCGGTGTCGAACTCTACGATGCCAACGCGGCTTACAACGCCACCGGCGGTTCGGCCAGCGCTGTGGCAGACTACAGTTCGCTCGATGCCCTGGTGCTCGATGCCAAGCGCCTCATCCCCGAATGGTGGCGCGGTGATACCGAGCTGGTGGTGATCGTCGGTCATGACCTGGTCGACGACAAGTACTTCACCATCGCCCAGACCACCGGCTCCGAGGCTACCGAGGTCGAAGCCACCGATCGCATCCTGCGCTCGACCAAGACGCTCGGCGGTCTGCCGGCCGTGCGCGTGCCGTTCTTCCCGGCAGGCTCGCTGCTGATCACGCGGCTCGATAACCTCTCGATCTACTATCAGGAGGGCACGCGCCGCCGCCAGCTCAAGGACGAGCCGGAATACGACCGCATCGCCAACTACGAGAGCGTCAACGAGGCCTATGTGATCGAGGAGTACGAGATGTGTGCCTTCGTCGAGAACATCGTCATCGGCGGCGCTCCGGCACGTCCGGCCCCGTAATACCACAACGGGAGGGCAGTGAAGGCGGCCGCTGACATTCGGGTCGGTTGCCGCAAGAGCCCACATCAGAGACCGGGGAGGGGAGCGGATGCTCCATAACCGAACCGGTCGGCCAAGCGCCGAATAGCTTGGCCACCCTCATCAGGAGCCCCGCCATGTTCTCACCCGCCTTGCGCCACCGCCAGCGCGTTCTTGCCCAGCAGTCGGGCGAGGCAAAGGCGGAATCATCCACGCCCGAGGAGCTCAAGCCCAGCACCGCCGCAGGGCAGGAATATGCCGCACTGCGCGTACTGCTCCACGACAACCTGCGCACCCTGTCGGACATCGCCAGCCACGAGGCGCGCATTCCGGTGAAGGTCGAGATGGCCCGCGCCTTCGCGCCGTGGATCGAAGGGGTACTCGCCGCAGAAGGTCAGGCCGCGCAGGACGAAGTGCTCATGACCAATCTGGTCTGGGCGATCGACTATCGCGATTTCGACTATGCGCTGCGCCTTGCAACCCACGCGATCCGCCATGGCCTGGCCATGCCGGAGAAGTTCACCCGCACCCCGGCCTGCTATCTGGCCGAGGAAGTCGCGACCATCGCCAACGCCGAGTTCGACGCGGTCAGCCTCGATCACCTGCTCGCCGTGCAAGCCCTGGTCGAAGGGCATGACATGCACGATGCGGTGCGCGCCAAGCTGCTCAAGGCCATCGGTCGCCGCTACGCCCAGCGCGCGGCACGCTTCGACCCGGCGGCAGACAACGCCCCGGCAGGCGGCAAGGCTGCCTACATCCAGACCGCCCTCGAAGCCCTGCAACGCGCGCTGCAGCTCGATGCCAACGTCGGCGTCAAGAAGGACATCGAACGTCTCGAACGCGAGGCGAAGAAGCTTGCACCTGCGGAAGGTGGAGAACCTCCCCAAGGCTGACCGGCCCGCCCCACGGCGCTCGGGGGGCGGATGCGCAAGGGTGGGTCTTCCAGTCCCCGCCCGATCGCATCCTCACCCCCCGAAAATCTTGGGGCCAACATGAAATGAGTGATCCGCCATGGCAGGCCTGACCGCGAACCCCGTTACCCCGCTCGATCCGTCCAATGCCAAGGTCGGCGCCGATGGCTGGTTCCCCGACATCCCGCTTGCCCTGGTCCGCAACGCCGTGCGCCTCGGCAATGGCGAGGTCACCACCGATCGCCTGCGCGCCTCGATCGAGGCTGCCATGCTCACCGCCTTCCGCCAGCTGGCCGAATGGCGCAGCGTCCACGTCCTCGCGGGCGCCGAGAAGCTGGCCGATGTGACGGCCGAGGAGATCAACGACCGCAACCAGGCCGATGCCTTGTGGGAGCGCCTGATCATCTCGCTCACCGCTGCCGACCTCTTCGCCGGAAACCGCGACATCACCGCGACCGATCGCGGCCTCGATCGCGCCGCCGACAAGGAAGACAGCGCCGACGAGTACTACCGCCGCGCCTGGGCAGCCGTGGCCGACCTCAAGACATTCGCACCCGGCAACACCCGCGCCGACGTGCCGCGCAACCGTGTCGAGCTGATCTGATGACCATCTCCGCCACCGCGCGCGAAGGTGAAACGGTCGACGAAGTCTGCTGGCGCGTGCTCGGCCGCACCAGCAACGTGACCGAGCAGGTGCTCGAGCTCAATCCCGGTATCGCAGCACTTGGCCCACGGCTTCCCGGCGGCACCGAGCTGCTCCTGCCCGAGGTCGCCCAGGCCGCGCCCGTCTCGCGCGAAACCATCCAACTCTGGGATTGATCATGCGCAAGATCGACACCCTCAAGGCCACCCTGCTCGCCGCCATCCCCGAGGCGAACAATGATCCGGCCATGTTGCCGACGTGGATTGACCGCGGTTCGATCCGCGCGCGCCAGACCGGCTCTCACGCCTTCGCCATGGCCTACCGTCTCAACGTGCTGGCCATCGGCGTGCGCACCGATCTCTCGATCATCTCGCTTGCCGTCACCCGCTGGCTCCGCATCAACCAGCCCGAACTGCTGCAGCCCGGTGCCGACAGCTTCACCTTCGATGCCGACATTCTCGACAATGGCACGTCGGACGTGCTCATCCAGATCGACCTCACCCAGGACTACCGGGTGCAGACCGTGGATGGCGTCGAGACAGTCGAGCCGATCGAGGAAGAAGACCCGGTGCGCGCCGAAGTGGACGCGTCGGGCCTCGCCCCATCCATCGCTGCTATCCTGCTCGACGGCGAGCAGCTCGTGCCGCCGGCGTAATCAGCCATGGCCGATGACGATCTCTCGCGCCTCGATGAATGGATGGGGCAGGTCACGCATGGCCTCACCCCGCCCGAGCGCAAGCGCACCTCGCAGAAGCTGGGGCGCGAACTGCGCAAGTCCAACCTCAAGCGCATCGCCGACAACGTGCAGCCCGATGGCACCCCGATGGAGCCGAAGAAGGCCCGCTACGATCGGCGTGGTCGGCTGCGCGAAAAGGCGGGCGGCAAGATGTTTCAGGGCCTGCGCTATGCCAAGCACTGGCGCATCGATGCGACCGAGGATGGCGTGACGGTGACGGCGGAATCGCCGCTGGTCGATCGCAACGCCTCGGTCAGCCAGTTCGGCGAGACCCAGACCATCGGACGCCTGCGCGACCGCACCCCCATCCGCTACCGCTACCCGGTGCGCCGCCTGCTGGGCTTCTCGCCCGAGGATGAGGATCTGGCAATGCAGGTGGTCAGCGACATGATCACCCCGAAGTGATCCCCAGTTTGGCTGGCAATGCGGCCTTGTCGAATCGTTCCACATTCGTTCTTGCGGGTGGGTGAGCTACAAGCGCCTCGAAACCCTCAACGATTACCGCCGCCATCGCCAGCTCTTGCGGGCGCGCTGCCGCGAGTGCAAGCATGTGGCCGACTTTGACCCCGCTGCCCTTGTGCATGAGTGCCTGCGGCGGAACCAAAGCATCGCGATAAGCGCTATCGAGGCGCGCCTGCGCTGCGAAAAATGCGGCGCGCGTGGCCCCTTCGTCTATCCGACTGACCTCCCCGCACGGTAAACCCGGCCATTACCGCGCCCGCGCCTAGCGCGCGCGCGACGAACCGGGCCATCCCGGCGGTCATGGTCAGCTCAATCGCCACCGGTCCCTCTGTCGACCTATCCGCCCTCCCGGCTCCGGCGATCCTCGATCAGCCGAGCTTCGAGACGCGCCTTGCAGGCAAGCTGGCCACGGCCATCGGGCAATTCCCCGGCTTCGCGGATCTGGTCGAAAGCGATCCGGCAATGAAGCTGCTGCAGGCCGACAGCTACGACGAGATGATCCTCGCCCAAGCGATGAACGATGCCGCACGCGGGTTGCTGCTCGCTTTTGCCACCGGGCCGCGCCTCGATCACCTTGCCGCATTCTACGAGGTCGAGCGTCTCACCGACGAAAGCGACACCGCGCTGCGCCAGCGCGTGCAGCTCGCGCCCCACAGCTTCTCGGTAGCGGGTCCGGAACTGGCCTACGTCTACTGGGCGCGCACCGCCGATGCCGACGTTGCCGATGCTACGGCCGTCAGCCCGACGCCGGGGCAGGTGGTGGTCACCGTGCTCTCGGCCAGCGGCAGCGGCGTGCCGGGTTCGGGCGTGCTCGATGCCGTCACCGAAGTGCTGACCGGGCCGGTGCGCCCCTTGACCGACGAAGTGATCGTCCAGGGCGCAAGCCTTGTCCCCTTCGCTATCGAGGCGCAGCTAACCGTGTTCGCCGGACCTGACCAGGCACTGATCCTGCAGACCGCGCTCGACAGCTTGAACGCCCACCTTGCCACCGCCCGCAAGCTCGGCCGCGACGTGACCCGTTCGGCCCTGATCGCCGCGCTCCATGTCGCCAACGTGCAGAAGGTCGAGCTGCTCTCGCCGGTCGCTGATCTCGATATCGATCCCAGCGAGATCGCCTCGGTCAGCGATATCGACGTGACCATCGCCGGGACGGTGATCTGATGACCTCGCTGCTCCCACCCAACGCCACCAGCGCCGAGCGCGCGCTCGAGCAGGCGATGCGTTCAGGCATAGACCTGTCTGCCGTGGGCACCTTGTGGAATCCGGCAACTTGCCCCGCCGACGTTTTGCCGTTCCTCGCCTGGGGGCTGGCGATCAGCCATTGGGACGCGGACTGGAGCGAAGCGGAGAAGCGCGCAGCGGTTGCCGCCGCGATTCCCTTCCACCAGATCAAGGGCACCCGCGCTGCCGTCGAGGAAATCCTCGCACGGTTCCACCCGCTGCTTTCGATCGTCGAATGGTGGCAGGCCAATCCGCGCCGCGATCCCCACACCTTTGAGGTGCGCGCACCGGCAGGCCCCGGCGGCATCGATGCAAGCTTCCTCACCACGCAGACCGCCGAGGCGATCATCCGCGACGTTGCAGCCGCCAAGCCGCTGCGGGCGCACTTCGACTTCGTCTTCGCTCTCGAGGCGCAGGCCACCCTCTGGATGGCGGGCGGCTTTCAGGTCGGGACGATCAATCGCGCCGATTACACCGCGGTGCTCGACGAGAGCCGCGACTGGGATGCGGTCCTGCAGACCGAGGACGGCGAGCCGGTGCGCACCGAAGATGGCCTTGATTTTCTGGAGACCAACTGATGACCGCTCTGGTCCTTTCCCTCACCAATGCGGGGCTGGCTGCCGTGCAAGGCGCATCGGGCAGCGACCCAGTGTTGATCGCCGAACTCGGCCTGACCGCAACGCCATTTGAGGTTGCGCCAACGCTGACCGCCCTGCCGGGTGAATTCAAGCGCGTGGCGGCGATCTCGGGCGAGGCGGCAGCGGCGAACATCACCCACATGACCGCCTACGACACCAGCGCGGATGTGTGGAACGCCACCGGCCTTGGCCTCTGGCTGGCCGATGGCACACTGTTCGCGGTCTACAGCGCAGGCTCGACCATCATCAACAAGGCGAGCGTGGCCTTCGCGATGGTCAGCTTCGATATCGCTTGGTCTGCCGATCTTGCCGCCTCGGTGGCGTTCGGTGATCCGATCTTCACGAACCCGCCGGCAACCGAAGAGATGCGCGGCCTGGTCGAGCTCGCCGATGCCGACGAAGCCCTCGCCGGGGCCGACCTGCTGCGCGCGCTCACGCCGGGACGCGCAAAGGCGGTCCTGCTGGCATGGCTGCTCGGCATGGACGGCGCGGGCTCCGGCCTCGATGCCGACGTGCTCGATGGGCAGCACGGTGCCTGGTACGCCGACATTGCCGCGCGGCTCGGATACACCCCGCTCAACGCCACGGCCTACACCGCTGCTGACGTCTTCGCGAAAGTGCTCTCGCTCGATGGGGCGGGATCCGGCCTCGATGCCGACACGCTCGACGGCCACCACGCCGCCGCCTTCCGCCGGGTGGTCTCCTCGAACATCACCGCGAACGGCGGGTACATCGAGTACTCGGACGGCTTCAAGGAAACGTGGGGCTGGGTCGATTGCGGGGCCAACACCTCGGCCTGGTACAACGTGCCTCTCCCGCACACGAGCTGGATCAACCCGGCGCTCGGCGTCTCGGTACAGCCAGGTGACGACAACAACTCGGAGAACACCGGCGTCGGCCCGATCACACTCGGCCCTCCCACCACCATCGAGATCTACAGCGCGGAGAACTTCACCGCGCGCGTGTTCATCCAGACCAAGGGCGTTTGATCATGAGCGAAGCCATGAAGATCACCGTCGGCCGCTTCGATGCCGCAACCGGCACGGTCCCGGTCACCTTCGAACAAGCGGGCAAGGTCCACTCCCGCCCGGTCAACGCCGTGATTGGCAACGACGGCAAGCACGATCGCGCAGGCACGCTCGCACGTGTCGACGAGGTTGCGGCAGGCGTGGCCAACAAGTTTGCGCTCGGCCTGCTCGGCACTGCGCCGGATCAGGAGGCCTGATCGATGTCGAAGATTTCCCAACTTCCCGCCGCAGGCCCGCTCACCGGCACCGAGACCATGCCGATCGTGCAGGACGGCGACATGGTACAGGCCCCTTTCGCGAACGTGCTTGATGAAATCGACGACGCTGGCGGTGCGCAGGTCGCAGCAGTCAACCTTGCAGGCGGAATCCAAGTCGACGCAGTCAACCTCGCTGGTGCCAATCAGGTTACGGCAGTCAACAATGCTGGCGCTAACGCTCTGGCGAATGTCAATAGCGTAGCCGGTGACATTGCAACTACCTACGGCACTGATCTTGCGGCGGTGACAGGAAGGGAAACCCAGCGGCAGACTGATCTAGCTGACGCGGGGTATATTGCACGACAGTTCAAGTGGGCTGAAGTTCCGGCAAGCGCCCCGGGTACGGGCGGTGAGATCGCCGACGCGATCGACGTGGGCACCGATATCGCAGCCGGCGTGGTGGTCGATGCAATTGTGGCCGAACTCAGCGTTGGCGCAACTGCTGCAAAGATCCGGGTGAGGCTCTACCAGGTTGCGACCACGGATAGCCAGGTGAACACCGCGCCTCCTGCCGGAGCTGACACGCTTATCAGTGATGTCACCTTTACCAATCTGGCTTCCATCGAGGCTTTCGACGGTGGCGCTGCAGGCGTTACGGCTAACACTTCAGGCCGTGAGTTCGTGTTCCCCTGCACGCCCTTCCGGACCAAGGCTGGAACTACGATCAAGCGCCGTATCTCGGTACTTGATGCCTCGGACAACCCGGTAGCCTTGAATATCGGCTATCGTGCGGCCAGCAATGCTGCCCGGCAGCGGCGCTCTGGCTGGTCGAGGGCAACGACCGGCGCGGCGACCTGGACAAACTCTACCAATACGCGAGAACGCGCGATCGGCCTCGTCTCCCGTAAGACCAACAGCACAAGCGCCATCAAGAGCAGCGTTACGACCAACGAATCTGCGCTCTCTGCCCAAAGCCAGACCCGGCTCGCCGCGCTCAACGAGGCCAATGACAGCGCTCTTGCAGCGACATCGATGCTACTGCCCATCGATGTCCTTTCGCGCGGGGTGGTCATTCTGGGCGACAGTCTAATGGCTAATTCCGGTGCCACGGTCGGAAACAGAATGAGCGATCAGGCCCGTCTGTTCTTTGTGAACAACGAGGCAGCATTCACCGGATACATTTCGGGCACGACGCTAACTGTGACGGCTGTTTCGAGTGGGACGATTCGCATCGGCCAGTTTATCGGTCATACGAACGTTGTAGCGGGCACCCGGATCTCGGCGCTCGGCACTGGCACTGGTGGAACCGGAACCTACACCGTCGACACCTCTCAGACCCTTGGCAGCGTTGGTGCTCCTGCCTCGCTTACGGGCAGTCCCTTCACCAACATGGCAGTCAGCGGCACTCGTCTGGATCAGATCGTGCTTCGTTACGAGGGCATGGCCGCCAGTGCCCGCGCGGCCATCATCGTGCTCAATGGAGGGACCAACGACATCAGCCAGGCGGCATCGGGTGTCGTCTCCGCAACGATCACCAATGCTGGCTCGGGAATGACGCCCGGAGCCTATGATGTCTCGACCACTGGTGGCACGGCCGCAAGTGGGGGAAGCGCGACGCAAGCAACCTTCGTGGCCACGATTGGCGCTGGCGGCACGCTCACGTCGCTGGTGCCCAAGACGAACGCGTCAGGCGGCAAGCTGATCGGCGGGGGCTGGTCCACCGCATCGGCAGCGCCAACCTTCGACTTCGCCAGCGTCCCCGCACTGGCAGGTGGAGGCATCGTTGCCACCGCGAACCTCGATGTCTTTACCTCGATGTCCAATTGGATCGAGCGTTTTGCCCTGGGCGCGGCAGCGAATAGTGCCGCTTGGGTGATTTGGGCACCATGGGTGGGCAACGCGAATTCCTCGCGCCAGTGGGCGCTCTCGCGACAGCTTACTTCGTGGACCCGCACCAACTACCCGACGCGTGCATTCGATGCCCTGCGCATGTGGATGGGACGACACTTTGGCAGCGAGAGCAGTCTGGCCACACTGCGTACCGGCATGATCGCAGACGGTTTCGACACGCTGCACCTCGATGACCGCCTTACAGGAATTGGTGGTCGCGAAATGGCGTGGCAGATCCGCGCTCTTGCTGGTGGCACGCCCTACATCTTCGATGATGCGATCTTTGTGAAGGATGGTGATGCACTGAATACGGCAGTGCATACCCTGCGCACTATCGGTAGCCCGAAGGGTTTTCGCGCCATTGACGGACTCTCTGTCGATGTTTTGCGCGTCAACTCTGCGACGGGTGCGATTACGCGCGGCGCAGCAACTTCGATCCCGGCAATTACAGAACTCGTGGTCGAAGCCGACAGCGTTCGTCTAGGTAAGACACGCCGTGCCCGCTTGCCCGTCTTCCGGCAGCGCAGTGGCACGCGCGGCTCGGGCGGCGTGAGGATCGCAGGGAACGGGGCATCCGTCCTTTCGACACCCGGACTGACCGGGGCGGTGGGGACGAAGAAAGTCACCGTAGTGATGCGTGCGCGCTGGAATGCCATCCAGACACTCGCACGCGGCATCGTCACGATCAGCGGCACCGGCGATGGTCCGATCATCAGCAAGTCCGGTCGCACGGCAATCGCCAATATGCGCAATGCTTCGGCGGTATCGGTCGGCAGTGTCACAGCGCCGATTCCAGAGAATCCGCTGGACTACAACTGGTATTGGTTCTGCTTCGACACCACCAGCGGGGTCCAGATTGGCAGAGCAGCGACCAATGAAAGCGCCGCTGCAAACGCAGCTTCAGTGACGGCTGACGGCCTGATCGCGCTGGATCGTCTCACTTATCTGTTCGCGTCTTCCGGTGCGCCGCTTGCAGGAGATGACATCGGGTTCCTGTGGCTGGCCGGTGACTATCTCGATGTTACGTCGCTGTCCGTGCGTGATCAGTTCCGAGACTCTGTCACCAAGGAACCGCTTGATCTCGGCGCTTCGGGTACGGTCGGAGGGATCACTCCGCTGATCTACATGCCTGCACTTGGCGCGGGTTCCATGCAGGCCGGACGCAACCTGGGCACTGGAGGCGACTTCTACGTCTCCCCCTTCATCAATGCTGACAATATCGGCTTCAGGGATGCGCCATGATGACGCTCGAAGAAGCGATCGAGTGGGTCGAGCAGGGCAAGGCCGATCGCATCGCCGTTCCCGGCAAATGGAAGGTCTGGCGTGAAGACGGCCAGGTGAAGCACGAGGTCATGGAAAAATGAGTGCGCGCGATCTTTGGAACCACCTTCCCGACAGCCTCAAGCACGTATTGGACGCCCTCTCGATCATGACCCTGCTCGGCAACCTGATCAGCATTCTGCCCGCTGCCAGCACGGTCCTGACGTTCATCTGGGCCAGCCTGCGTGTCTATGAATCGCCCACCGTGCAGGGCCTGCTCAACCGGCGAAAGAAGGACGAGACGCCATGACCGATCCACGTCGACCAATCTTCGATGCAGTCCGCGCTGGCGCCCGCTCGGGCCTGTTCAACGATCCGGGCAACGTCCTGGCACTCGACAACCTGCTCGATGCGTTCGGCGTGGCCCGAGCATCGGCTCCGCCTGCTCCCGTTAACCCGGCAGCAGACGCTATCCCGGCAGGATACTTCAACCTGCTTGCCAAGATCGAGAGTGGCCACAGGCCCTACATCAAGGCCCCGACATCGAGCGGTAGCGGTCTCTACCAGTTCGTTCGCGCCACGTGGGAGGGCGAGGGCGGCACGTGGGGGCCGGATTCCACGCTGGCCTTTGGTGGCTTGCGGCCGACCGAGGCCGAACAGACCGAACGCGCCCGCAGCTTCACGCTCAAGAATCTTGGCTACCTGCAGCGCCAGGGCATCCCGATCAGCTCGGCCACGCTCTATGCAGCCCACTTCTTTGGAGCGGGCACTGCTGCCAAGGTGCTCAAGTCCCCCGATCGCGACCGTGCCGATGTCTTGGCAGGTCCCGCAGCAACTGCCGCCAACCCATCGATCCTGCGCAGCAAGACAGTCGGCGAATTCAAGGCATGGCTGCAACGCAAGACGGGCGTCAGGCCATGACCGGGGACCTCCGCAATTCTCTCCCCAGCTGGCCTCCGAAAGACTGGCGCGCGCTGGCTGCGCTGGTCTTCTCGGTTGCCGGAGCGGTCGCGCTCACCGTGCTGCTCTGGCTGCTCTCGGGCATGCTCCTGCCCGAGCGGGGATGGACGGCCGAGAGTGAGGGCGAGCGCGTCACCACGATCCGTTGGGTGCTGTGGATATGCGCCTTCTGCATCCTGCTCGTGCTCACCGGGCTCGGTTTCAGTGCATCGCGGCGCGGATTGCGCGGACGTTGGGGCGACAAGTCGATCGATTGGGAAGGCGGGGAAGATCCCGCGCAAGGAGGAAGCGATGTTCAAGAAGCTGCTGACCAAAGTCGTGGGCAAGGCGCTGGCCCCGATCGTGGATGACCTGGTGAAGCGGGAACTCGACAAGCGCACAGGCGGCGCTGCCTCCAAGATCGAGGACGCAGCCAATGCGGTGAAGCGCATCCTCTGACCATGGCAGCACCCGAAGAAGACATCCCCCTCGATCCTTCGACGCTGATCCGGCTCGGCCTGATCAGCGAGGTCACCCTGTCGCCGCCGCGCTGCAAGGTGCGCTTCGCAGATCCCGAGGATGGCGAGGGAGACGGCGGAGAGACCCCGCCCATCCGCTGGCTTGCCCTGCGCGCCGGGAAGACCCGCACCTGGTCCCCGCCCAGCGTCGGCGAGGAATGCCTGCTGCTCTGCCCCGATGGCCAGATCGGCAACGGCGTGGCGCTGCTCGGCCTCAACAACGATACCAACCCGGCACCCGGCTCCGCGCTGGCCGAGCTAACCCGGTATGAAGACGGCGCGGCGATCTCCTACGATCCCGAAGCACACGCTCTGTCTGCCATCCTTCCCGATGGCGCAACCGCAGTGATCGAGGCACCCGGGGGCTTGACGATCCGTGGCCCAGTCTCGATTGAAGGTCAGGTGACGGTCACCGGCGCAATCACCGCCTCGGAAGATGTCACCGCGGATGGCGTTAGCCTGAAATCGCACAAGCACGGCGGCGTCCAGGGCGGTGCTGCCCAGACCGGGACCCCGGTCTAAGCTCTCACGGCACGGTAAACCCGGCCATTACCCCGCCCGACGCTGGCGCGGGTCGCGCAAAGCGCGCTTCTGTCCGTCTCATGATCGGCATGGATGCAAACACCGGCAAAGCACTCTCTGGCGCACCGCGTCGGGCGCAGTCGATCGCCCGCATCCTGACCACTCCGCTCGGCTCCTGCGTGATGCGCCGCGATTTCGGTTCGCTCCTGTTCGAGCTGCTCGATCGCCCGCTCAACGTCGCCACTGCCATGCTCCTGCGCGCTGCCACGGCCATCGCCATCCGGCGCTGGGAAACCGGATTCCAGATCACGCGCGTCACGCTCTCGGGTGATTTCCCCGGCGGCGCGCCCGTCATTGGCATCGAGGGGTACGACCTCGACGCGCCCGATCCCACCGCGCTTGTTTCGCTCTCCATCCCCATCCGGCGAAACGCCGCCGCCCTTTCAACCTGAAGGAACCGCCAATGCACGGCCTGACCATCACCGAATCCGCTACCGGCGTCCGCACGATCGCCCGCAGTTCCATGGCCGTGATCGGCCTGATCGCCACGTCCACCGCAGTCGCCCCTGAAAATCAGGGCGCAATCGATGCCGCGTTCCCGCACAACACGCCGGTGCTGGTCACCAGCGTCGATGCAGCGGCGGGCAAGGCAGGCAGCGCGGGCACGCTCAAGGCCGCGCTAGAGGCGATCGGCGACGAGGCAAGCCCGCTGGTGATCGTGGTGCGCGTGGCCGAAGGCGAAGACCAGTCGGAGACCGATGCCAACGTGATCGGTGCGACCGACGGCAACGTCTACACCGGCCTGCAGGCGCTGCTCGCCGCCGAGACGGTGGTGGGCAAGCGTCCGCGCATTCTCGGCGCTCCCGGCCTTGATACGCAGGCCGTCGTGGCCGAAATGGTCATTGCCGCCCGCAAGCTGCGCGCCATGGTCTATGCCTCGGCGATCGGCGACGACATCGCCGAGGTCACCACTTATCGCGACGAGTTCTCCGCGCGTGAGCTGATGCTGCTCTGGCCCGATAGCTCGCCGGTTTTCGCGGGCGATATCGTTGCCCGTACCCTCGGCCTGCGCGCGCGCATCGATGAAGAGCAGGGCTGGCACAAGACCGTCAGCAACGTGCCCTTCTACGGCGTCACCGGCACCACCAAGAACGTCCACTTCGATCTGCTCGACAACGATACCGATGCCGGCGTGCTCAACGATGCCCAGGTGACGACGATCATTCGCCAGTCGGGCTATCGCCTCTGGGGCAACCGCACCACGGCGGGCGAGGACCAGCCCGAATTCAGCTTCGAGAGCGCGGTGCGCACCAGCCATGCGCTGCAGGACATCATCGCCACTGCGGTGCAGCCCTTCCTCGATCAGCCGATGACCGTGGCCCGCGTGAAGGACCTGATGGAAACGGTGAATGCCGAATTCCGCCAGCTCGTGGTGGAAGGCAAGATCATGGGCGCGGAGATCTTCTTCGATGCCGATGCCAACCCGCCCCAGCAGCTTGCCGCAGGCCGTCCGAACTTCCGCATCCAGTACACCCCGGTCGCTCCGATGGAGAACCCGCAGGTCAGCCTGGTGATCACCGACTTCTACTACTCGGGCTTTGCCGACCAGCTCGCCAACGCCACCTGATTCCGGCGCGACCTGATCGATCTCCTCGCTAGCTTCTGAAAGGACACGGCCATGGGCCTCCCGCGCAAACTGAAGAACCTCAACACCTACGTCGACGGCGAAGGCTTTCTCGGCACCGTCGCCGAGTTCGAGGAGCCCAAGCTCGCCATCGCCACCGAGGAGTGGCGCGGCGGCGGGATGCTTGGCCCGGTCATGCTCGACAAGGGCCTCGAGGCGATGGAAGGCACCATCACCATGGGCGGGCACGTCGCCCAGCTGATCCGCAAGTTCGGCACCACCCGCGTCGATGGCGTCCGCGTCCGCTTCGTCGGAGCCTACCAGGCCGACAACGGCAGCGCGCCCGAAGCGGTGGAAGTCTACATCGGCGGGCGCTTCACCGAGATTGATCTCGGCAAGGCCAAGGCGGGCGATGATACCGAGCAGAAGTACAAGGTCCCGCTCGCTTACTATCGCCGCGTCGTCGATGGCCGCACCGAGATCGAGATCGACATGCTGCGCGGCATCTTCCTCGTCGATGGCGTCGATCGCTACGCGCAGATCATGGCGATCATCTCCGGCTGATCCCTTTGAGCTTCACCGGGCGGTCCTTTTGCGGGGCGCCGTCCGGTGGGGCCTGCGGTGGTGGCGAGCGTCCCGATCCCTCCACGTCGTCACCCCGCAGGAACCAGCCCCGCAGCATCCAGGAGCCCCGCAAGATGTCCGAAGCCCCCGCACCCACTGCCGATCCCCGACCGATGTTTGAGAAGGTCACCCTCTCGGTCCCCCTGCCGCGCGGCGAGACCTCGATCAGCGCGCTTTCCATCCGCCGCCCGAAGGCTGGCGAACTGCGCGGCCTGTCCCTGCAGGACATCATGACCACCGATATCGTGGCTATGCTCACCCTGATCCCGCGCGTCAGCGAACCGCCGCTCACCGCCGAAGAGGCCAATGCTCTCGATCCGGCCGACCTTTCCGAGATCGCTGGAGCCATCCGGGGTTTTTTCATGACGAAGGGGGAGAAGGCTGTGATGGAAGCGATGGCAGCGCAGTATCAGCCGAAGACCTGATGGCCGACATTGCCGCCATCTTCCATTGGCCCAAGGCCGAGCTCGAAGCCCTGACCCTGCCCGAGCTGCTCGACTGGCGCGAGCGCGCCGTTGCGCGGTGGAATCGCATGCACGGCAAGGAAGGTGACAAGTGAGCAACAAGCTCAACCTGCTCGTGAACTTCATCGGCGTCGACAAGATGTCCGGCGCGCTGCGCAATATCGTCGGCTTGGGGCGCGATGGATCGAAGTCGATCCGAGCGCTCTCCGGCGAGGCGAAGAAGCTCGAGCGTGAGATGACAAAGGTCCAGCGCTCCATCTCGCGCGGGTCGGGCAACATGACCGACCTGATCAACCGCGAGCGCGAGCTCGAAGGCCAGCTTCGCCAGACCAACGAGCAGCTCAAGCGCCAGCAGCGTCTCGCCGCGATCAACGCCGATGCCCGCGCGATGCAGCGCAGGGGCGATGAACTGAAGGCGCGGGGGCAGGAGAACATTGTGGGGGGCGCATCGATGGCCGCACCGCTGATCGCTGCGACCGCCGCTGCCGCCCAGTTTTCGAGCGGGATGGTGGACATCCAGCAGAAGGCAGAGCTTTCCGACCAGGCCACCGATCGCCTCGGCAATCGTATCGTCCAGCTTGCCCAAATTGCGCGCCAGATGCCCGAGGACATGCGGTCCGGCCTAGACGCCCTGCTTGCCAAGGGCATGAACCTCGACGCGGCAACCGCGGCGATCGGCCCCGCCGGCCGCCTCGCCACAGCCTACAAGGTCGAGTTGCCCGATGCCGCCAACGCCGCCTTCGCCAGCATCAGCAACCTCAAGGTCGCCTCGGCCGAGACTGGAAAAATCTTCGACGCGATGGCAGCTGCCGGCAATGCCGGCGGCTTCGAAGTCCGCGACATGGCGCGATATTTCCCGTCGCTCACGGCGCAGATGCAGGCGCTGGGCGAAAAGGGGGTTCCGGCTGTCGCCGACCTTTCGGCCGCTCTGCAGGTGGCCATGCACACCGCCGGCAACGCTGACGAGGCTGGCAACAACATCCAGAACCTGCTCGGCAAGATCAACGCCCCCGGCACGATAGCCGCGTTCAAGAAGAACTTCGGAATCGACCTGCCTGCCGCGATGAAGAAGCTGCAGGATCAGGGCATGTCCTCGATGGAGGCCATCGCAACGCTGACCAAGACGGCGACCAAGGGCGACATGAAGAAGCTCGGCTTCGCGTTCGAGGATCAGCAGGCGCGCATGGGCATCCTCGCGCTGATCCAGAACATGGAGGAGTACAAGCGCATCCGGGCGCAGGCCATGCAGTCGGGCGGCACCGTCGATCGCCAGTTCAACCAGCGGGTGGCTCGCGACGCCACCGTGGAATGGCGGGCCTTCCTCGCATCGGCATCATCCGTGGCGATCATGTTTGGCGCCACCCTTTTGCCCGTAATGACCGAGGTATTCGGCTACGTTGGCGCGCTTGGCTATCGGATGGCCGAATGGGCACAGCGCAATCCCGAGCTGGCTGGAACGCTGACCCAGCTCGCCGCCGGTTTCGTCGCCGCCCGCATCGGTCTCGGCGTGCTGCAGTTTGCATTCGGTTCCATCATCGGGCCCCTTGGCAGCGCGATCCGCTTCGCTCGCATGGCCGGGCCGGTCTTCACCACGCTCCGCACCGCCGCTCTGTTCCTCGGACAGGGCGTGATGCGCGCCGGCATGATGATGCTCGCCAATCCCATGGTACTGGCGATCGTCGCGATCGGCGCTGCGATCGGCCTGCTCGCCTACCTGGTCTATGCGAACTGGGCAAAGATCAAGGGAGCCTTCGTTGCCGGGTGGAACTGGGTCAAGGCGACGCTGGCCGCTGCCCCACAGTGGCTTTCGAACCTCGGCCGGATGATGATGCAGGGGCTGCTGCTTGCCATCAATCCTATGGCCCTGGCTCTCAAGCTGATCGATGTGGCGAAGAACGGCATCACCGCCTTCAAGAACTATTTCGGCATCAAGAGCCCGTCGCGGCTGATGATGCAGATGGGTGGCCACGTCGCCACCGGCCTTGCCCAGGGAATCGATGGCGGCAGTGGCAAGCCGCAGCGCGCCATGAGCCAGATGGCAGCTGGCGTTGCCAGGGCGGGCGCCGTCTCGCTCACCCCCATGGCGGCAGGAGGCGCTGGAGTTGCCAAAGGTGGGCCGATGGGTGGCGGCGGCAGCGTCACGATTCAGGTTTACGGCGCGCCGGGGCAAAGCGTCGAGCAGCTCGCCGAGATCGTCATGCGCAAGCTCGAAGCCGCCAAGGGCGTCAAGGCGCGCAGCTCCTACGAAGGTGACCGCTGATGGCTTCCTTGCCCCTCGATGCCACCAACACGCTTTCCCCCGGCCACCTGCTCACGCTGGGCATGTTCCTGTTCGGGGTCGATGCCATGGCCTATTCGGAACTGTCGCGCCGCACGAGCTGGCGGCATGGCACGTCCGAAAGGTTCATGGCGCGGCCCGCCAGCCAGTACCTTGGCCCCGGCGAGGACACGATCACGCTTTCGGGTCTGCTCGTGCCAGAGGTGGCGGGGCAGTTCGTTGCGATCCAGATCGTGAAAGCCATGGCCGACACTGGCGAGGACTATCCGCTGGTTGATGGGCTCGGCCGCGTGCTCGGCCACTACCGCATCGTGCGCCTGGAAGAGACCCAGCACGGCATCATGGGCGGTGGCCTGCCGCGCGGCGTCGATTTCACGATCGAGCTTGAGCGGGTCGACTAGAGATGGGCGCAAACGTCGCAGGCCTGCAGTTGCTGCTCGATGACGGCACCGATCTTGCCGCCAGGATCAACCCGCGTTTCCTCGAACTGACCTTGAGCGAGAAGCGCGGGGGCGAGGCTGACGAGCTATCGTTGACCCTGCACAACCATGACGGCCGTCTTGCCGCGCCAGAAACCGGGCGCGTGCTCACGCTGGCGCTCGGGTGGAAGCTGGGCGGGCCATCTACCGGGCTCGTGGGAAAGGGCCGCTTCAAGGTCGATGAGGTCGAGGAGAGCGGCCCTCCCGACGTGATCACCATCCGGGCACGGTCGGCCGATCTTGGCGGGGACTATCGCAAGCGCCGCACGCACGTCTGGCGCGATACTACCGTCGGCGCGGTGCTCGACACCATCGCGCAGCGCTACGGCGTGGAAAGCCTTGTCCATCCAGAACTGCGCGCACTCGCGATTGCGGTGCTCGACCAGCACGGCAAGAGCGACATGGCCCTGATCAAGGATCTGGGCAGCCGCTTCGATGCTCTTGCCACGTGGAAGGACCGCAAGCTGATCTTCATGCCGGTGGGGGCGCTGACCACCCCGAGCGGCAAGGCTATCCCCTCGCTCACGCTGAACCGCCGCGATGGCTGGACTTGGCGCTTCTCCCGCGCCGATCGCGAGGAAAATGATGGGGCCGAGGCCGAATGGCACGATCCGGCCGATGGCAAGCGCAAAAAGGTCCACACAGGGGGGAAGAAGCCGAAGAAGCTCAAGCGGGTTTATGGCAGCAAGGCCGAGGCCGAGCAGGCAGCGAAGGCAGCCACGGCCAAGGGTAAGCGCGGCGGCTTCAAGTTCGAGTACGACCTCGCCGAGGCGGACATGCAGATCCAGCCCAACGCCCGCGTGAAGCTGTCGGGCTGGAATACGCGGGTCGATGGGATGAACTGGCTGGTCGAGAACGTCGAGACCTCGCTCGGTGCCAACGGCATCCAGCAAAAGGTTTCGCTGGAAAGCGCTTAGCCCGGTAGCGCCTGCGCGATTTTGAAGAGCGAATTATCGCATCCCCTGATTCTATCAGCAATCTCCGTTAACGAGTAAGACTGCTGCAGGTTCGCATACGCCAGCACCATTTCTGTCGGAATCTCTTCCCCTATTTCGGCTTGAAGTTGGATATACTTGTGACCACCATCGGCCTTGGCCATCACGAATTTAGCCATAGTTTAACTCCATGCGGGCAAAGTCATTTGCGCTCGTTGCGATCAGCAGGCTCCGGCTTGCTTCGCGCCATACTCTGCCTGTGACCTCGTGAACTTCTCGCCAGCGCTGGAAGATAGTTGCTCGATCAGACCACGGCAGGAGAAGCCGGACATCTCGACGTAAGCCTTGGCCGATTCCGCAGCCTCCTCATTCCAGTCGACGTCGAGGCTATCGACAGCAGCGGTTGCGTCGGCCTTGTCGAAAGCCTCACCAGCATTGGATGAAAGCTGCTGGATCAGCCCAGCCCGCGAGAACCCCGACATGTCCAAGTACTGTCGCGCACTACGCACCGCATTGCGTTGGGCCGGGGTCAACGCGTCGAGTGGATCAGGCACGGCAGCAATGGGCTGCTTTTCCTGATACTGTGGCGCATAGGTGGCAGTGCCTTCTGACAGCGCAGCCGTTTTCTTGTTGCTGCCACCACTGCATGTGCCGATTAGAGCGAGCAGGACGATCACGACGGCACAGCCAATGCCCGCCTGGGTGGCTTCCTTCTTCCGCTTTGCAACTTGTTCGGGCGTGAATTCAGCTTGGCAGTATGGGCACCGGGTAGCAGCGACATCGATCTTCTTTTTGCAATATTCGCACTTGGTCTTCACGCCCATCTTTGCCCCCTGTTAATCCGGCCACTCCGGGTCTGGTTGGAATTCGAAATCGGGATCGACACCCTCGACCGGCTCCGGCGCGCGGCGCAGCGGTGCGGCATCGGGATCGACCTTGGGTTCCTTGCCGTCGAAGGCCACGCGGATCCACGCGCCCCATGGTGCTGCCACCTGGAACACGGCGTTGACCTCGCGGCCTTCGTTGATGATCGCGCTGATCCGGCCGCACCGCTCGGCGCTGATATAGCCCATCTGAATGCCGCGTTCGGAGAAGACGGCGACAGCGCGGTGATCGGCCTTGTTGTCAGGTTCCGGGCGCAGCTCGACCAGATCACCCGGCTTGCACAGCGCAATCTCGAACCGGCGGTTGCTGCGCGCCTTGTCTTCGTTCTCGAAGTCGGCGCCGACTACGGCCAGCGACAGCGCCGGAAGCGGCGCAGGATCGAACATCAGCCAGCCATGCGGCGAACGACCGCCACCACCTTACCGATCACGTGCAACTCGCCGTCGTATGCCATCTCCGCCTCCACAAGAGGGTTGTCGGACATGATCTTCACGCCGCCCCCTGCCATCGGGCGCAGGCGCTTGATCATGCCGGCATCGCCATAGGCGCATGCGAAGACCTGGTCTGACATGTCCAGGCGGTTCTCGGCGGTGTCGATAATCACAATATCTGCATTTTGTATGGTCGGAGCCATCGAATCGCCGATGCCCCGCGCGATGAATACGCGGGCGGGGGGCGACTGGGTGAACAGGCGCAGCCATCCCCTTGTGAACCGGCGCGGCTTTTTCTTCACCGGCAGCTCGAGGTAGCTCCCGCCACCCATCCCGAAACGCAGATCGAGCTCCATAATCTCGACGAGCTCGTCGTCCTCGTCTTCCGATTCGATTGGTTCCAGATTGGTGGGATGCGTGATGGCCACAGAGGCTTCGGCAGACGGGTCTGCGGTCTCGCCAGTCAGATATTCGGGCGTTGTTTCAAGGGCTCGCGCGATCTTATGTAGGTGGCTCGAACGGCCCCCTCGCTTTATCAGGTTCGCGATCGCGGGCTGGGTGATGCCCACGCGGCGCGCCAGCTCGGACTGAGTTATGCCGAGCTTCTCTATTCGCTCGAGGATCCGGGTGCCGATGTCAGTCACGGCCGCGACCCTATAACCGTGCTTATAGCTGTCCACCAAAGTTTGGTGATTGACGAGGTATAACAACGGTGATAACTATAACACATGGAATTGACCCCGACCCCTTTCGAGGCCCTGCAGTCCGCTCTGGCAAGAGCGGGATCGCAATCCGAACTCGCGCGGATCTGTGGCGTGTCGCAGCCTGCAGTCTGGAAATGGCTGCAAAGCTCAAAGCGCCTTCCGGCCGAGTACGTACTGCGCGTTGAAAACGCTACGGGTGTATCCCGTCATCATTTGCGCCCCGACATCTACCCGCTGGAATCGCGCGGTTCGCATCCGCGCTGGTATGGTGTCGACATGGCTTCTGGCCCTGACGTGGCGGTCGTATCTGCCGTCCAGCGCAAAGGAAACGGCAATCGGATCAACGTTTTGGACGTGCGTGAGCAGCGGAGGACCGCATGACCAAGCTGCGCACACCGCTGACCGCGCACGCGGCGCTGCTCGAGATCGTCAAGGTGCTCGGCTACGATGGCTGCGCAGAGGTGAGCGGCATCAAGGAATGGGCGCTCCGCAAGATGTCCGATCCCGACACCGGTCGGGAGATCAGCCTGCGCGCGGCAATGCGCCTCGATGCCGCCTACCGTCGCGAGGGAGGGAACGGTGCACCCCTGTTTGAAGCCTACGCCGCGTTCCTTGATCTGGACCAAGCAGAGCCGGAAAGCCCCGAGCACATCATGCTGCTGTCGGGTGAGGTCTCGAAAGAAGTGGGCGAGGCCGTTGCCGCAGCGCTGGCCTCGGCAAGCCGCACCAACTGCCCTGCCACCCGCGCCCGCGCGATCGACGAAGCGCGCGAGGGCCTTTCGAAAATGCAGTCGCTGGTTTCAAGTCTTGAACGGGGGAACGTCCATGAGCGGTGAGGGCCATCTCGCCTCGCGGCCTTTGATCAATGCACCGCTGCAAACGCGCCTGCGCTCCGGCGGGAAGATGGCGAAGGACAGCGCCTTCATCATCTG
This sequence comes from Novosphingobium sp., assembly GCA_046290865.1. Taxonomy (GTDB): domain Bacteria; phylum Pseudomonadota; class Alphaproteobacteria; order Sphingomonadales; family Sphingomonadaceae; genus Novosphingobium. Next base: position 52,532 of record JBKBUD010000007.1, read on the forward strand.
CCCCAAGTGCGATGAGCCTTGCTTCATTCGCCGGTCGGAGCGGATCACCGAGAAGGTCAAGCACCTCGAGGCACACTGCACCAACACCGGTTGCGGCCACACCTTCGCGGCGCAGGTGGTCTTCGTGCACTCTTTCAGCCCCGGCCTGATTGACCGGCCAGATCTCGACCTGCCGGTCTGCCCGCGTGACCAGGTGCCGCACGTCTCTGCCCGCAAGGCCGACGAGGACCCCGCGCAGATAAGCATGTTCTCGGGCTGACCTGACCGCCCCGCTTCGGGGCCATCGACCTGAAATTCTTGGACCATCGAACGCCCGCGATCCGGGCGAGGGGGAAGCTTTGCCTGTTCAATCCGTCACACTGCCTGCGCGCCGCTGCGGCAAGACAGCCGCCCTCGGTACCGCCCAGCGCAAGATCAGCTTCGACAAGGCCCTGCGCCTGGTCGTGCCGCGCCTCACCCGGCGCGAACGCCAGTTCCTCGCCTCGGTGGCCGGTTTCCGCGAGGCCGACATCTTCGACGTGGCGATGATCGAACGCCTGGAAGCCCCGGCATGGGAGCTCAAGGGCCTCGTGCATTGGCAGGACAGCCAGTGGAAGCGGCACATGGGCCGCAAGCGCCAGATGAGCAGCAGCTACCGGCTGACCGAGTACGGACGGCTCTACGTGACCTCCGCCGCTAACCTGATCGCGCTCTCCAGCGGCGACAAGGCAAAGGGTGGGCGCGCCCAGTGAGCCTCGAAGCCGACATCATCAAAGGCCTGCAAGAGCAGTTCAAGTTCCGGAAGACCAAGGGTTCCTGGCTGCAGGAGGGCGTGTGCCCCCAGTGTCAGAAAAAGGAAGCCTACTGCGCCGCCAAGGACCCCAAGGTGGTCAAGTGCAGCCGCGCCGACAACTGCGGATGGTCCGATACCGTCCGCAACCTGCTGCCCGATCTGTTCGAGGACTGGTCCAAGCGGTTCGCCCCGACGCCTGAAAACCCCACGGCCACCGCCGACGCCTACCTGCTCAATGATCGCATGCTCGATCTGCAGTACCTGCGCGGCTCGTACACGCAGGAACTCTACCGCGACAGCGAGAGCGGCGCGGTCTCCGCCACCGTCCGTTTCAAAGTCGGCGATACATTCTGGGAACGCCTGATCGACCGCGTCGGCCGGTTCAAGGCCAAGGCGAACTTCGGCTACGGCGGCACCTACAAGGGCCATGTCTGGACCCCGCCGCGCTACACGATCGAGGACTACGCCAAGGCGGATGAAATCCTCTTCGCCGAGGGCATCTTCGATACTGTCGCCCTGTGCCAGGTGCGCAAGATGGCCGCGTCGGTCATGTCCACCAACAACTGGCCGGAGAAGTTCCTCGCAGATCTGCGGGTTGAACTGGAGCGCATCGGGCGCACTACCCGGCCCAAGCTGCTCTTTGCCTACGACGTCGGCGATGCCGGTGTCGGCGCATCCCGCAAGCATGTGAAGCAGGCCCGCGCCGAAGGCTGGGAAGCCGAGGCGCTGCAGGTCAGGCCCGATGGCGAGGGCACCAAGAAGGACTGGAACGACCTTCTCAAGGAGCACCTCGACTGGGACGGTGCCCCCGAGAAGTCCCCGATGGGGGCCAAGGCTTTCGACGAGTACCTCTTCAATGGCCGACTGACGCTGGTCGAGAGCGCGCAAAAGAAGGCGCGCCTCATCTACGAACGCAAGCTCTGGCACTCGTTCGATTTTCGCCATGGCAATCGGCTGTACTGGTGCAAGGCCCGCCACACGAAGGACGAGGATGGCGATGAAACGGTCCATCTCGATGTCGAGGAAATCGCCAACTGCACTTTCCGGGTGCTCTACCGCGAGCGCGACGATGTCGCCGACGAGACTAACTACTTTTTGCAGGTAGATTTCCCGGGCAGGCGTCCCACCGCCAAGGCCCGCTTTTCCCATGCCACGCTGGCCGATTCCGGCAGCTTCAAGAAGCGCCTGATGGCCTTCGCCGGAACATGGAGCGGCACTGGCGAGCAGCTCGATCGCCTCGTCAAGAACCAGCCCGGCCTGGACAAGGTGGTCACTCCGATCAAGTTCACCGGGTACTCGGCAGACCACAAGGCGTGGGTGCTGGGCGATCTCGCCGTGCGCGAGGGGCGGGTCTACAAGATCAACTCCGACAAGTATTTCGACTTTGGCAAGCAAGCCGTAAAGCTTCGCTCCGACGATCGCCTGCTGCGGATCAACTACGACCCCGATCATCTCAAGTTCGATTGGCTGCCCGACCTTTGGGGAGCCTACGGCGAGAAGGGACTGATCGCTCTCGCCTTCTTCACGCTGTCGCTATTTGCACAGCAGCTGCGCGGCGCGCCGCTCTGGCACGGTTCCATTCCCTTCCTTGAAGTCACCGGCATCCCCGGCTCGGGCAAGACCACGCTGATCGCCTTCCTGCACAAGATGCTCGGACGCGGCGGTGCCAACGGCCACGAAGGTTACGATCCCAACAAGGTCACCGGCGCCGCGCTCGGCCGCGTGCTCATGCGTATCTCGAACCTGCCCGAAGGCCTGATCGAAGGGCGGCGCGATGATGAGAAGCGCACCGGCAAGGCGCAGTTCGATTACAACGAGCTGTTGATCCTCTACGACGGCCGCAACCCGCGTGCGACCGGTCAGAAGACCGATGGCTACGAGATCAACGAGCAGCCGTTCCTCGGCACGCTCTACCTGATGCAGAACGAGCGCATCGATGCGCACGCCGCGGTCCTCGAGCGCCTCGTTTCCATGAACATCGACAAGGAGCGCTTCTCTGACGAGAACCGCCAGCGCGCCCAGCGCCTGCGCGAAATGCCGATCGAGGACGTGTCGGGCACGATCGTCCACGTTGCCCGGTCCGAGGGCAATTACCTGCCCTTCTTCGCCCAGCGGTACGAGCACCACAACGCCGACATGCGGCGGCGGATAGATGGTCTCCACAACGACCGCATCATCAAGAACCATGCACAGCTGGCAGCGGCGGTCGAAGCCTTGCCTAAGCTGTTTCCGAATGTGCGGAGCGAATGGGTTGCCGAGGCGATCGACTGCCTCGACCGGCTCGCGATCGACCGGCAGCAGTCCATCGGTGCGGATCATCCGGTGGTCGCCGAGTTCTGGGAAAAGGTCGAATACCTGATCGGTCGCGAACCCGGCGATGCGCACAAGATGGGCAAGAGCCTCAACTGCCATCGCGATCCGGACAAGATGATGGCGGTCAGCCTGCCGCAGTTCGAAAGCCGCTGCAGCCAGGCGGGCCTGCGCCTGCCGAACATGGATCTGCTCAAGAAGGTTCTGCGCGGCAGCCACTCGCGCAAATGGGTCAAGAACGGCCCGGTCAATGTGCTCGACCCTGACTATCCCAATGGGAAGTCGGTCTCGTGCTGGGTCTTCCAGCAGCCTGTCCGCACGGATCGAATCGTATGACCGCCCGAGGGATCAACCTTGGCGGCAACGTGGTCAGCTTCGCCGACGCGCGTGCGGAGGCGATGGGCCTGCGCATCTGGCAGGGCATCGAAACCTTTGATCCGCCAAGCCGCGCACATGATCACGCCGATCTCCTCGCGATGGCCGAACGTATGCTGGCCGTGCGCGAGAAGCGCTTTCCCGCACTGGTCGCCGCCGGGAAAATGTCGGCCGAGGATGCCGCTGCCGAGATCGGCACCTTCCGCCTGATCGTCGCCGACTGGCGCTTCATCTGCACCGGGGACGGCGAACCCGCCCCGCTCGGCTCGCTCCTGCTGCGCCGCGATGCGCTCGATGCGAGCCTGCGGACGATCGCCGAGATCGCCCGCGAGGAAGGGACCTTCACCGATGCACTGGCCGACCAGGCCGAGTGCGTGATCGCCCTGCGCTGGCACCTCGAACCGGGGCGCAGGACCGACGCCCTTTCCCAGCTTTCCAGAGAAATCCGCGCGCAATCCGAAAGCACCCCCGCGCGCATCAACCAGGAGGCCAACCATGCCGTCTGAATACCACCCCCAGCATTGCACTTGCCGCGAATGCCGCTTCCCTGCCGAGCAGAACGTGCTCGAGCCTGTCCTGCTGTCGCTTGGCGCAATTCTTGCCCTGATGCTCTTTTCCTTCGCGGTGATCTTCTTCGTCCGCCTCCTGACGGGAGCGGGGCAGTGAAGCGCGCCCGCTCGCCCATCAACATGCCGCACGTTCCGAGCTTTGAATGCTCCTGCGGCGCTATCCACAATGCGCCCGATGCGCAGCTTCCGGTGGGATGGACCCGGCGCGGCAGCAAGGTTTGGTGTGCCGATTGCACTCGTCTCGGCATCGCCTCTCGCACCGTAAAGCCGCGCCGCACCGCGCCCGACAAGCTTCGCCTGCGCAGCAAGGTGCTCGCCCTGCTGCAGGAAGGCGCGGCCCTGATGCCGCCGGGATCGCAGAAGCGCGTGGCCTGGGTGAAGCGGGTCAACGACCTGATCACCGAGCAGAAGGACGCTGCGTGATGGCGCAGCAGTCTCGCCACGCAGCCCGCCTTGCGGCCTTCGCCGTAGCCTTGGGCACGGTCCTCCACTTCGGCCTGCAGATCCTCGCCGGGATCCAGCAGTGCGATGCATGGGAGACCTGCCCATGGTGACCCAGCGCACCCCCCGGCAGATGCCCGTTGCCCAGCAGCTCCGCCGCATGGCCGAACTTGACGCCTTGCGCCTGCAGCGCGGCCTCACGGCAAGCGAACAGGCCGAGGCCGACAACCTCGCCTATCGGACCTACCAGCGGGAATGGCGAGCCATGCAGCGCGAGAACGCCATGCAGATCGCAGCAAGGATCGCTGCGCGTGGGGCCTTGCCATCGTTCCGGACCCATGGCGGTGCCGCGTAAGCCGGCCAGCCTGGCCGAGCGCTACCGCGCTCACCGCGAAGCCTTCGAGCTCGCCCGGGAACTCGGCTGCACACCGAAGGAAGCGGAAGAGCAGATCGCTCGCCGGAAGGCCCGCCAGCAATGGCAGCAAGGGCACGATCGCCTCGAAGCCCTGCGCAATGCGCCGCTCCGCCCTCCCGCCCCAGAACCACCCCCGCAGCCGTGGTGGCTGCGCGACTGATTTCCAACCTGAAAGGCCCCGCAAATGCCCTGCAACTGCATCACTGAAATCGAGAGCATGCTGCCCGAGCACAAGCTCGACGTCTCCATCTGCTTTTCGCGACAAAGCAACACCATGACGGCGCGGACTTACACCCCGCTTGATCGCCGCGACAACGGCAAGCGCGAGACGCGCAGCAAGCAGCCCCGCCTTTTCGCCCACACCTTCTGCCCCTTCTGCGGCACCCGCTACGAACCGGCCAAGGCCGAAGAAGGCGGTGCGGCATGAAAGCCCTCACCATCTGGCAGCCATGGGCCAGCCTCATCATCGCCGGTGCCAAGCCCTACGAATTCCGGGGCTGGCGCGCGCCACGCTCGCTGATCGGCCAGCGCATCGTCATCCACGCGGCGGCAAGAAAGATCGACGCCGAAGAAGCGTCTGCCCTGTGGCATATCCTCTTGAATCGTAAGGCCAGTGACGATCTCGAACTCTACGCGGCCGAGACCTGCCTGCACCCAGATCCCGCGATGCCAATTCTCGCAAGAGCGTTCATGCCCTTGTGCGAACTACTGCCGATGTCTGCAGGCATCGGCACCGCCGTGATCGGCGAGCCGCGCCTCGGCACCGAGATCGCCGAGGAGTTCGGCGTCCCCCGCGCCAACGACAGCGACCGCGACCAGCACGCCAACTGGGGCTGGCCCATGCTCGAAGTCGAAGCCTGGGAAACCCCGATCCCGATGCGCGGCGCCCAAGGTTTCTGGAATTGGCCGGAGCCCGATCAGCTGATCGGAGGTGTCGCATGAAGCGCCTCCTCCCCCGCTTCGATCTGGCCCGCTGGTCCGGCTCCGACATAGACGGCAAGGGCTGGTGCGAAGGTCACTCCCTCGCCGTCCAATGGCTCGGCCTCCTCTTCGAAATCAACTTCGCCCGCGTGACCGGGCAGAAAGGCAAAGCGCGATGAGCGGGCGCGTCCTGATCGGCTGTGAACGCTCCGGTGTCTTGCGCCGCGCCTTCCTGGCGTTGGGCTTCGATGCCTGGTCCTGCGATCTCGAACCATCCGACGACGGCAGCAACCGCCATATTCGAGACGATCTGCGCAATCACCTAGATGATGGCTGGGATCTGCTCGCGGTTATGCATCCGCCTTGCACGATCCTTTGTAACTCCGGCGTCCGCTGGCTCTACATTGGGGGCAAGCGGGTGAACGGGCGCGACGAGGCTCGATGGCTCGAACTCGACCAGGCCGCTGACTTCTACCGCACCTGTCGTGATGCGCCGATCGAGCGCAAGGCGATCGAGAACCCGGTCATGCACCGCGAGGCGATCCGCCTCACCGGGCGCGGCAAGACCCAGTTCGTGCAGCCGTGGTGGTTCGGAGACCCGTTCTTCAAAGCTACCGGCTTCGAGCTGCTAAACCTTCCCGCGCTGCTCCCGACCAATCGCCTCACACCGCCCGCACCGGGCACAGCCGAGCACAAGGCATGGAGCCGCGTCCATCGCATGCCACCCGGCCCCGAGCGCGCGCGCCTGCGCAGCGAAACCTTCCCCGGCCTCGCCGCCGCGTGCGCCCAGCAGTGGGGCCAGACTCTCAATCCAGCGCAAGGAGCGCGAGCAGCATGACGACGCCAACACGCCCCCTTCTGCGCTGGCACGGCGGTAAATGGCTGCAGGCCCCGCACATCATCGCGCACTTTCCGCCGCATCGGGTTTATGTCGAACCGTTCGGCGGCGCTTGGTCGGTCGGCTTCCGAAAACCTCGCACCTATGCCGAGGTGTGGAACGATCTCGACGATGAGTTGGTGAACCTATTCCGCGTGCTGCGATCGAACCGAGCAGCGGAACTACCCGAGCTGCTGCGCATGACGCCTTTCGCACGAGATGAATTCTACCAAGCGTACGAACTTGCTGAAGATCCGGTAGAGCGCGCCCGTCGCCTGATTGTTCGCGCATTCATGGGCCACGGCAGCGACGGCGCATCGGGTCAGTATCGAACCGGATTTCGCTCCAACTCCAACCGCTCCGGTTCCACGCCGGCCGTGGACTGGATCAACCTGCCTGACAGTCTCGAGCTCGCCATTGCACGCCTTCGGGGCGTGGTGATCGAGAACCGGCCAGCGCTGCAGGTCATGGCCACGCATGACGGCATCGATACCCTGCATTACGTCGACCCGCCCTATCTCCACGAGACCAGGGCGAGGACCCATCGCAGGGCGGATAACGGCGGCGTCTACCGTCACGAGCTGACCGACGAACAGCACGAGGAGCTGCTGGCAGAACTATGCCGGCTGCGCGGCATGGTTGTCCTCTCGGGCTACCCGAGCGAGATCTACGACCAGGCGCTGCAGGGCTGGACCCGCATAGATCGCGCCGCCCTAGCCGACGGCGCCCTGCCTCGCACCGAGTGCCTCTGGCTCAACCCAGCCTGCGCCGCGCGCCAGCCACTCCCCTCGCTACTGGACCTAGCATGAGCAACCCCGTCTCCATCGGCCCCCACCGCCTTTTCCTCGGCGATGCCTATGCCATCCGGCCCACCTTGGGCTGGATGGACGCCGACGTCATGGACCCGCCCTATGCCTTCGACAACTCCGGCGGCGGCAGCTTCCGCAAGACGCGGGAGGGTGCCAACCGGATCGTCGAGGAAGGCCTCGATCGCGGCTTCGACCGTTCGATCATTGATGCCTCGCGCAGCGGCGCAGTGGTGGCTTTCTGCCACAACGATCAGCTGGGCGATCTCATCCCCGAAATGGTCGAGGATCATCGCGAGCAGGATGCGCTCCTGGTCGCAGACATGTTCGCCTATGCACGTCCCCGCTTCCATCGCGCGGTGCTGGGCGTCTGGATCAAGCCGAACCCATCACCCATGGCCAACAAGCACTACCTCGCTGACATGGAGCCCTACATCCACGCCTGGAACCCCGGCTACCCTCCCCGGGGCGAGCACCACGACAAGCACCGCTGGATCCAGTGCGGCACCGTCCGCACCAGCGCCTTCGATCACCCCACGGTGAAGCCCGCCGATCTGATGGACAAGATCGCACGCAACGTCGCTGGTACCACGGTCTGCGATCCGTTCATGGGCACCGGCAGCACCGGAGTTGCTGCAATCAAGGCGGGCAAGATCTTTACCGGCATCGAGCACAACCCCAAGCACTTCGCCACCGCCGTGCGTCGCCTGACCGAGGCGTGGGAAGTCAGCCAGCGAGAGGCCGCATGACCCAGCCTCTCACCCACTACTGGCGTCTCCGCGCCACGCTGCCCGAACGGCACGGCCAGCCCTGCCGCCTTCTCGCCGTCGGCAGAATGAACACGATCCAGATCGAGTTCGCCGACGGCGTGCGCCACATCGTCAGCCGCTATGCGGTGCGGAGGCTGCAGCAGTGACAGCCAAGGCCCGCTTCCAGCAGGCTGACGTGACCCGCGCGGTCAAGGGTTTCACCAAGGCTGGTCTTGCTGTCGGGGGCATCCGCATCGCCCCGGATGGGGAGATCGTGATATTCTCGGCCGCCTACGCCGAATCGCTGGCAGCATTGCCTGCCTCCAACCCGCTCGACGAAGTACTGCTCAATGCCCCGCAAGGAAAAGCTGCCCGCTAATGTCTCCAGCTTTGTCGATCGCCATGGAAAACGGCGATACCGTTGGCGCAAAGGCGGGCGGCAACGCTATTTCGTCGCACACCCCAACACACCTGAAGGCAAGGTCGAGCTCGAGCAGTTCATTGCCGACGCTCCCGCATTGCAGATCGCGCCTGCTGCTCACGGCTCGGTAGCCTGGGCGGCACGGCTGTACTTTGCATCCGCGACTTTCCGCGGCGGGAAAAATGCCCAGACCGAGCGAACAGCGCGACTGATCCTCGACAAGTTTGTCGCAGAGTACGGCAAGTATCGCATCATCGACTGGCGCTTCGATCACATCGAGGCAGTGCTGATGAAGGCAGCCGAGAAGAGGCAGACCGAGAAGGGCCGCATCGTCGGCGGACCAAGCGCCGCTGGCAATCTACGGCGAGAACTCAAGACCTTCTTCGACTACGCGATCAAGCTGCTGCGCCTTGAGCGCACGAACCCTGTCGATCAGGCCGCGCCGATCGCCGTGCCTCGCGGCGGCTTCCACACTTGGACCGATGACGAGATCGAGCAGTACCGCAAGCATTGGGACCTGGGCACCAAGGCTCGCTTGGCGCTCGAGATATTCCTCTGGACCGCGCAGCGCCGTGGCGACGCATCACGGTTCGGGCGCAGGCACCTGGTCAATGGCCAGATCGAGGTCACACCGGAAAAAACCAGCAACTCGTCTGGCGTGACGGTGTGGCTTCCCGCTGCGCCCCAGCTGCTCGAGGCCATCGCCAAGATGCCCGTCACCGGCACCGATACCTTTCTAGTCACCGATTACGGCAAGCCCTTCACCGCTGCCGGCCTCGGCAACAAGATGCGCGAATGGTGCACCGAGGCTGGCCTATCCCACTGCTCGGCCCACGGCCTGCGCAAGGCAGCCACCCGGCGCAGCGCGGAATCGGGTGCGACCAACCAGGAACTCAAGGCACTGGGCGGGTGGAGAAGTGACCGGCAGGTCGCGGTCTACACCGAAGCTGCCAACCGAAAAGCCCTCGCAAAGCGAGCAATCACGCCGGTTATCGAATTCGATTTGGCTAACCGTACAAAGCCCGGTTTGGCTAACCCAACCTCAAAACCCCGGAAAGACTAGCTTCCCAAAGGGAGGTGGCAGGAGTGGGGGGACTCGAACCCACGGCCCTCGGTTTTGGAGACCGATGCTCTACCAACTGAGCTACACTCCTGTGCTCTGGGAGGCCCCTTAAAGGCTTGACGGCGGGAGCGCAACCGACCGAAACAGATTATTGTCATCATGGCCCGAAATGATCCCCACACCATTCCGCCCGAGCTTCTGCTCAAGGCCTATCGCGCGGGCATCTTCCCGATGGCCGACAGCCGTGACGATCCGGAGGTCTTCTGGGTGGA
>JBKBUD010000095.1:0-7478 GCA_046290865.1 Novosphingobium sp.
AGCCCGGTCCGGCTGCAGTTCTATTCGGTCGAGGAACTCGAACGCGTGGTTGCGCGCGGGGCTTCGCTGATGGGCATCGGCATAGACAAGGGCGGCGCCACCGAAATCGCCCGCCGCTCACGCGGCACGCCCCGCGTCGCCGGCCGCTTGCTGCGCCGCGTCCGCGATTTCGCGCAAGTGGCAGGCGCGGAGAAGATCACGCAAACCATCGCCGACAACGCGCTGACCCGGCTCGAAGTCGACAAGATCGGCCTCGACCTCCAGGACCGCCGCTACCTGACGATGATCGCCGACATCTACAAGGGCGGCCCGGTCGGGGTGGAGACGCTGGCGGCAGGGCTGTCCGAACCGCGCGACACGATCGAGGAAGTGATCGAACCCTACCTGATCCAGCTCGGCATGATCGCCCGCACCGCACGCGGACGGTGCCTCAACGACCGCGGCTGGCAGCATCTCGGACTGACGCCACCCACTGGGTCAACGCCCTCGCTGTTCGACCAGCCCGAGTAGCGCCCCAGTCTGCCTTTCGCCCGCGAGAGTTGCAGGAGAGTCAGGGGGGAGTTGCGGGGGAGTTGCCATAGAGTTGGATTCGATCCTTCATCCTCGCGCGCAGTTCGGTCCCATTCTGGCACAGAGTTAACCAAGCGTCCGCTCTGGTCCCGTTTTCGGTCAGATTCACAGGCCAAAACACGGTTAACAGCATTGCTCCAGCGTTGCCCATCTGCGTTCCTTGATCGGTAAGGAAGGGTCAGCAGAGCATTAACCCGCTTCTGGTAGCCCATCCGCCAGGAACGAGAACGGAAGCAACGATCATGTCGGTTCGGATGGCATTGGCAAAACTGGCAGCGGCGGCCGCAGGCGGGGCGATGCTCGGCGGCGGCGCGGTGCACGTGTCGGAAGCGCCTTCGAAGGGCGAGATCCACCACGTCAAGCCGGTCAAGGTCAAGACGACCAAGCCCGCCAAGCTCATCGCCAAGCGCCCGGCCAAGCGCGAGATCCACCGCGCCCGGCGGATCGTCACCACCACGACCACGAAGACCTGCGAACCCGCCCCGCAGATGGCGATGGTGCCCGTGCCCTACATGCCGCCCATGCCCCCGCAACCGACCGGGTCGACCGGCGGCGGCGTACCGGTGGTGATCGGCGGCGGCGGTATCGGCGGGTTCGGCGGCGGGTTCTTCGGCGGGTTCTTCGGCGGCAGCAGCGGCGGGGGTGGCAGTGTGGTGGTCTCCTCGACCAGCACCGGCTCCTCCTCCACCTCGGGCGGCTCGACCTCGTCTTCGACGTCGGGCGGGTCGACCTCGACCAGCTCGGGCGGCATCACCAGCTCGACCACCACAGGCGGCGTTTCCACATCGACCGGCGGCGTCTCGACTTCAACCTCGACCTCGTCGGGCAATGTCAGCACGTCCTCGGGCAACGTCAGCACGAGCAGCGGCAACGTCTCCTCGTCGAGCGGCAATGTCTCGACCTCGAGCGGGAACGTCAGCACGTCGAGCGGGAACGTCAGCACCAGCTCCTCGACCTCGTCGTCCACCTCCTCGGGCAACGTCACCTCGAGTTCGTCGACATCGTCGTCGACGTCCAGCTCCACCTCGAGCTCGACTTCTTCATCGACATCGTCCTCGACGTCGTCGTCGACCTCTTCCTCCACCTCGTCGAGCTCGAACGGCGGCAGCACCACGACGACTTCGTCGACCAGCAGCGGCACCGAAGTGCCGGAGCCTTCGATGGTGATCCTGTTCGGCGCGGCAGCGGCAGCGCTGGTCGCGCGGCGGCGGTACGGCAAGCAGGCGACGGCCTGACCTTCAAGACTTTTCGACCTGCTGCGGCGGGTTACGGGAAGGGCGGCGTCCGGGGGGAAGCCGCCCTTTTTTCTTGTCCGCTATCCCGGAAGATCAGTCGCAGCCGCCGTCACCGCAATCGCCGCTGCCAGCATCGGTGGCCCACCACATGCCGCCCGGACTCTGCCCCTTGTCGCCGGACCGGTCCGACACTTGGGCCTGCGACTGCAGCGCAATCAGCGCCAGACCGAGCACGACAATCACGATCGCCAGGAAACCCCAGAACAGCGCCGGCATAGGCACACCCCCTCCATCCAGGCGGGAGAGTGCGCGCAGTCGGTCGCGTCGTCAAACGGCGATTGCGTCAGCCCTGCAGCATCCCGCCGATGTGCCAGCCCACCGCGCCGCCAAGTGCCGCGAACTGCAGGAAGGCGATGGTCTTGAGGTGGCCGACGAACGGCTGCTTGCGCGTCTTGTGCCGAAAGACGCGCCGCGCGAGGAAGGCGCCGGGGGTGCCGCCGAGGAACGCGCCCATCAGCAGACTCGATTCGGGGGTGCGCCAGGCCCCGCGCAAGGCGGCGCGCTTGTCGAACCAGAAGGCGGTGAAGGTGTGGAGGTTGACCAGCACCAGCCAGCCGCCTGCGATCTTCAGCAGCGGCAATTCAGCCAGCGCTTGCGGCACCGGTCCCATCCTCGGCCTTGGCGACCATGTCCATGAAATCGCGCGCCGCCTCGCGGTCCTCCGCATCCTTGAACGCGACATCGAGATCGGGCGCGGACCCAAGCATGTGCAGCAGCGACCACAGTCCGAACCGCCGCGCGCGATCCTTCTCCAGCCCGAAATCGACCAGCATCTTCTCGACGCCAGCCTCGAACCCGGAGGGGCTGACGGCGGTGAGATCGTCGGTGCCGAAATAGCGGCGGAGCTGGTCATCGAGTTGCATGGGGGCGCTATGTCAGAGAAGCGCCACGCCGTCACGGTCGATGATCGCGGCGAATTCCGGGGAGACGCTGCGGCAATCGACCAGATCGACCTTCCACGGCAGCACCGATTCATCGAAGGCTTCGCGCAAGGCGGCCATCAGCGAGAGCGGCAGTTCGTCAGCCGCAAGCAGCGCGAGATCGAGATCGGACCATGGTTTGGGCTGGCCCCCGGCCCTGCTGCCGAAGACGCGGACGGTTGCACCTTCAGGCAGCCACTGCCGCAGTATTGCGCGGACCTCTGCCCGTTCCTCATCCGAAAGATGCAAACCGGCCGTCACGTCCGCGCCTGCAAACGGTCCAGCAGGGCGCGCGCTTCTGCCAGAAACGCCGGGATCGCGGCGACGACCTGCACCGCCTTGGCCTCGTCATATGTGTGCGAGGTGATGTTGCGCATCTCGCGGAACGTGCGCCATTCAGCCCACTGCCCGGCGACGAGACCCTGCTCCACTCCGGTGCGGATGAGGTCAGGAAAAGTCAGCCGATCAATCGCCTCTGGATTGGCCGCCCCCTCCTCCAGCGCGCGGCGGAGCATCTTGTGGGCAAGGTCATAAGTGAACTCGAACCGCTGGATCAGCCCATCGCGAATCTGCGCATCGCTTTCATCGCGGCGGAAACGGGTCAGTCCTTCGTCGAGACGAGCGACTGCGTTTGCGAGCGGTGAGAAATCGAGAGGCATGATGGGACCATGTGGCACCATTGGCAGGCTGGGGGCAAGAGTTCGCCGACTCCCTCTGCCGGGACCTGACGATCGTGGTGGAACTCGATGGTTACAGCCGCGACCTGCCCTCGAACTCGACGCCGTGCGCGATCGCTGGATGGCCTAGGCGGGCTATCAGGTGCTGCGCTTCACCAACGCCGATGTGCATGGGAACGTCAAGGGCGTGGCGACTGCCATTCGTCTGGCCGTCGAGGCCCGGCGCTTAGGCTCAGTCCGGCTGTCGCCGGATGCCCACCCCTAACCCCTCCCGCCTGCGGGAGGGGGACAAGAACTCCACCGAGCCACAGCAAAGCCCTTCCTTCCCCCCTCCCGCAAGCGGGAGGGGCCGGGGGTGGGCAGGTGGAGCGCAGTCCCAACTTCGAGTGTCAGATTTGATGGACCGACGGCTCACGCCGCCGGCCACCATTTCAGATCAGTTGTCGTTTGCCGTTTCGCGCTCAGTGCGAAGCTTGTTGCTGATCGGAATGCGGAATGCCTGCCCCTTGGGCTTGCAAATCCGCTGTCCGTTGCGCAGCGTGATGCACTGGCGGAAGATGAAGCCTGCATCATTCTGCATGACTTGCTCCTTCGCTTTTGGGTTGACCAAAGCGTCAGGAATTGCAAAATCGGAGGCCTTGACACCGGGATTTTGCGTCTCCTGACGCACGATAACGCTTAAGGGGCTGGCCATTGGTCAGCCCTTTTTGCGTTCGATAACGTTAGCGGATTTCGATAGGCGCCCCCTCTGCACGGGTGGAGAATGCCTGGAAATGATTTCCGAACGGGAACGGTGGGTTGGGGCTAAAGGAGATCATCAAACCCCTCGCTCACGCTTTTCCAATACCGTCCGTTGTCGCTTTCGACGATCCACGCCTTCCCTTCCGACGTGAACTTTTGGCGCCGATCCTTCATACGCCATAACGTCGTTCTCAGCACATCCAGCGTTACGCCGTCGCTCGGGTGGGCGAGCAAGAACTGCTCGTGAAGAGCTTTAGGTTCAATACCTTCGCCATCATTCTGTGGCAGTAAGCTTATGATGTTCGCCTGTCGTTCCGAAACGGTTTCCGTCTGGGACACCTTTTGCCCAGAAGCATTCTGGCCAGTCATATCCGACAGAACGCGAATTGCGGCCTCAACATCGGCCAATTCGGCAATTGCTGTATCCAAGGATTTCTGGGACTTCTCAACACGCGCGCGCGCTTTAGAAAGGCGCTCTTGCAACATGTCCAAGATATCGTTCATGGACGACGCATAGCATACATCATGATTTAGTAAAGGGTTTTGCGTATGTATTCGCCAAAATCCGCCAATTTCAGCGGAAATCCGGGGATACAGCCAGCATACACACCGATTTCGGGAGCGCGAGGAGCTATGCCCCTCGCATCAATCCCTTCTTACTTCTTCAACTCCTCAAACCTCACTCCGCCGCAATCCCCGCAGCGCCGAACATGTCCACGTCCACCTCAACCGGCAGCTCAACATTCGCCGCCGACTTCGCGCTGCGGCGCTTGTCGAAGCTCGACCACACCGTGTTCCAGTCGCCCTTGGTTGCGGCCTTCGAGTATTCCGTGGCGCGGGTTTCGAAGAAGTTGGCGTGTTCGACGCCGTTGAGCAGCGGGGCGAGCCAGGGGAGGGGGTGGTCTTCGATCATGTAGATCGCGGGCAGGCCGAGCTGGCTCAGGCGCCAGTCGGCGATGTAGCGGATGTAGCGCTTGATTTCCTTGGCGCTCATGCCCGGGACCGGGCCCTGTTCGAAGGCCAGGTCGATGAAGGCGTCTTCGAGGCGTACCGTCTTCTGGCAGCAATCGATGATGTCTTCCTTCACCGCCTTGGTCAGGCAGCCGCGCTCCTTGACGAAGGCGTGGAACAGGCGGGTGATGCCTTCGCAGTGGAGCGATTCATCGCGGACCGACCACGAGACGATCTGACCCATGCCCTTCATCTTGTTGAAGCGCGGGAAGTTCATCAGCATGGCGAACGAGGCGAAGAGCTGAAGGCCTTCGGTGAAGCCGCCGAACATGGCGAGCGTGCGGGCGATATCCTCGTCGTTGTCGACGCCGAAGGTCTGCAGGTAATCGTGCTTGGCCTTCAGCTCCTCGTATTCGAGGAACATGCCGTATTCGCTTTCGGGCATGCCGATGGTGTCGAGCAGGTGCGAATAGGCGGCGATGTGCACCGTCTCCATGTTGGAGAAGGCGGCGAGCATCATCTTGACCTCGGTCGGCTTGAACACGCGGCCGTACTGTTCGTGGTAGCAGTTCTGCACTTCCACGTCGGCCTGGGTGAAGAAGCGGAATATCTGCGTCAGCAGGTTGCGCTCATGATCCGAGATCTTCTGCGCCCAGTCGCGGCAATCCTCGCCCAGCGGCACTTCTTCCGGCATCCAGTGGATCTGCTGCTGGCGCTTCCAGAACTCGTAGGCCCAGGGGTATTCGAAGGGCTTGTAGGTGTTGCGGGCTTCAAGAAGGGGCATGGCGGTGTCCTGTGCTGATTCTGTGAATGTAAGGTCTGATGCGGTCAGGCAAAAGCGCCGGCGCGGCCTTTGCGGGGGATAGTGGCGGGGTTTTCCACGCCCATGAATCGTGTCCTTTGGGGCAGGAACCCTCGGCCCGGCGACAGGGGCCATCGGACTGGCGCGGCGCCGGGTTTCCGGGCGGAACGGCGGGTGCGACGCGCGGTTGTGAGAGCAAGGGCGCGCGGATCGCTGCGCCCACGCGACACCACTGAAATCGCAGGAGAATTGCCATGGGCGAATATGAGCCGAACGATTCCCGCAACGTCACCGGCGCCAATGCCGGAGAGCGGCAGCAGCAACAGCAGGGCGGCACCGGTCAGGCGGACCGGCAGGAAGGCATCCGCAGCCCCGGCGGTGCCGACCAGCAGACCGGCGGCGACCGCTGGAGCGGGGACTATACCGGCGGCCAGATGGGCCAGCAGTCCGAACGGCAGAACCAGGGGCCGATGAGCTCGCGCTCCGACAATTCCGGCACCGAGGGGCAGCAGGTGCAGTTCGACGCCGGGCAGGGCCAGATGGGCGACGGGAGCGCCACCTCGGGCATCCGCGAGCACATGGAAGTGATCGGCGCGGACGGCGTCCACATCGGCACCGTCGACGGCGTCGAGGGTGGCCGGATCAAGCTGACGCGCAAGGATTCCGACGCCGGCTTTGAAGGCGGAACCCATTCGGGCCACCATCATTACCTCTCCACCGGGCTCGTTGCCGAAATCGAGGGCGACAGGGTGCGCCTCTCCGCCAATGGCGATGTCGCCTGGGGCATGCTGGAAGAAGAATAAGTCCGGAAAGGCAGCGAGGCCTTCCCGCTGTCCACGCCCGGCGGATCGCCGGGCTCCGGACCGCAAGAACGTCCCGCCCCCTTCGGGACCAGGTCGTGCCACGCGACCGGAGAGCGCTCCGCCGAAAGGCGGGGCGTTTTTCCTTTTGACGAGGTGCGACGCCTGCCCGCCCCCGGCCCCTCCCGCTTGCGGGAGGGGAGATAAGAGCATTGCGTCATGCCCTCCCGCAAGCGGGAGGGCCGCGAGACTTACCGAGCCGCAGGCGAGGTTAGTCGCAGCGGGGTGGGCAAAGTTCCTGCCCTTTACTTCCAGAACCAGCCGGGCTTGAGGCTGCGGTCCTTGCGGTTCTTCCACATCGAGAAGTACATCCACAGGCCCGAGATGCTGAAGAACAGCAGCGCCAGCCCGGTCATCAGCGAGATCGCTGTGCCGACGGGTCCGAATTCCTCGCCCGAATGCAGGTGGTGGAACCAGCCGACCAGCGACTTCATGCCGCCCGGAGGCGCCTTGGGACGGCACATCATGGTTTCCGGACAGACGAAGCCCTGCGGAACGGGTGGTGGCCCGGCCTGCTCTCCGGCTGGCCAGAGTGCCGTCACGTGGCTGGCGACGCCGGTAAACGCCATCCAGACCATGAAGACCCCGAAGAACACCGTGATCCAGCGGTGCCACTTGCGCATGAAACGAACCCCTTTGATAATGCGAATTGATCGCAAGAA
>JBKBUD010000008.1:0-61574 GCA_046290865.1 Novosphingobium sp.
CAGGCGCCGCGCTCGCGCGGACAGGTGGCCGAGTGGTTTAAGGCAGCGGTCTTGAAAACCGCCGTGGGTGGAAGCTCACCGTGGGTTCGAATCCCACCCTGTCCGCCACTTAGCCGTTTTCCGGCATTCCCCAGCAGACCCAGAAGACCGCTAAACTAGCGGTTTTTAGCCGTTATTCGGTTCCTGCCCGACCCTTGTCGTTCACCACCAGCCGCGTTACAGTGTGGGAAATTGTGTGGGAGCAATTTCGATGGGCAAGCTTACCGCTACGTTTGTGAAGGCCGTGACCACGGCAGGGCGATATGTGGACGGCGACGGGTTGTGCCTTCTGGTCGGCCGCACTGGTGCGAAAAGCTGGGTTGTCCGAGTGCAGAAGGACAAGAAGCGGCGCGATATTGGTTTGGGCAGTGCCGCCAAGGTCCCGTTGAAGCTGGCACGGACGCGCGCTGAAGCGGTGCGCATTCAGGTTGAGGCGGGCATTGATCCCATTGCCGAGCGCCGCAAGGCGGCTGGTGTGCCGACCTTCAAAGAAGCGGCGAAGCTGGTCCATGCCGAGCACAAGAAGGGCTGGAAAAACGGCAAGCACCAAGCGCAATGGCTTTCGACGCTGGAAGCCTATGCGTTCCCGGCCTTTGGCGACGTGTCCGTAGGGCTGGTTGATTCCGGCGCGGTGCGCGATGCTTTGGCCGCAATCTGGTTGACCAAGGGCGAAACGGCGCGGCGGCTCCGGCAACGTATCAGGACGGTGATCGATTGGGCTGTGGCGAAGGGATATCGCGAAGCCTCTTTGCCGTGGCCGGTGATCGACAAGGCGTTGCCGAAACAGCGGGCCAAGGTGAAGCACCAGCCGTCCCTGCCCTATGCCGAGTTGAACGGCTTTCTTGCCGATCTGCGCTCAAAGGAAACCATGGGGAGGCTTGCGCTGGAGTTCGTAATCTTGACCGGCGCGCGCTCTGGCGAAGTGCGCGGCGCGCTCTGGTCCGAGTTCGATCTGGAGGGCCAGGAGTGGTTTATTCCGGCCAACCGCATGAAGGCAGGCAATGACCACGTAATTACGCTGTCAGATGCCGCTGTGGCGCTTCTGGAGCGTATGAAGGCACACAAGCGGCAAAACAGCGACCTTGTGTTCCCCGGCACCTCTAAGGGCAAAGAATTGTCCGATATGACTTTGACCAAGGTGATTCGGGACATGCACGCTGTGGAGATAAAAGCGGGTCGCGCGGGATACATGGACCCAGCGCAGCGCAAGATTGCGACGGCGCACGGCTTTCGCTCTACCTTCCGCACATGGGCGGCCGAGCAGACCAGCTATCCGCGAGAGGTTGCCGAGGCGGCGCTGGCGCACGTCAATCCAAACAAGGTGGAGGGCGCGTATCTGCACACTGACCACAGGGCTAAGCGCGCCGATCTATTGCAACTTTGGGGGAGGTTCTGTGAGGGGACGAGAGGCGGCAACGTCATATCGATTGCGCGTTGATGGACCAGACTGACCGAGGACTGACGCAAGGAACGGAACAAGCCGAATTTGCTGACGATATCGCTCGATCCGACCAGCTACAGAGAGCAGTTTTTGAGGACTACATTGCTCGCTTCCTGCCAGAGACGCCGGACTTGTCAGCAATGCTGCTTCAGACGCTTTTCGAACACCACTCCGATTTAGTAGCAATCGAACGAGCATCGACAATTCCGGGGATGCAACGTGAGTTGGCCTTTCAACTCTTTCTCGTTTTCAAAGACCTTCGCCCCCCGAGCCGCCCGGAGTTCGAGTTACTGAATGCAATTCTCAGGGCATTGGTAGATCCGAAATCGGCGTGGCAATTGAGGTTAAACTACGGCCGGAGAGGCAGGCCAAGGTCCGCTTTCAGCGACATGAACCGCTTAGAGCGCGAGTGGCTAGTGCTGGAGGCGCTACAGGATGCGGTTGCATCTGGCGTGAAACTTGAGTCCGCCATTTCAGACGCCACAGCAAGCTTTGGCGTTAGCCGCTCGAAGGCCTTTGAAATCTGGGAGCAGCATCTTAGCGGAAGCGACCCGGACGATAGTTTCGACAAAAGGCTCTCAAGATACGAACACCAATTCTCACAAATTCCAGTGCCCGCCCCCCCGCCACAGCCAAAGGGGCGGGTCCGCCGGTTCTTTGATTATATCACGCAAGAGTTTTAATTCGTGATTTCGCTGGACTCAAAAGCCCATAAATCCCGATTTGGGCGGACTGCCCTTTGCTTGTCCTAAAGTCGGTTCTCAGACGACTACAGGTCCGCCCCGGCGTTCGCTGGGAGCCGCCAGCCCTAGCGTAGTGGGCACCGGCAATAGGGCCTTCACCAATGATAGACATGCCAGAGCTTTTGACAGTGGCGCAGTTCTGCGCTCGCTACTCAATCGGAAAGACCAGCTTTTACCGCAGCGTGGCTAAGGAGATTCCGCTTCGCAAGTTTGGCACCGCAACCCGCATTGCGCGCGCTGATGCCGAGCGATGGGCCGAGAGCCTTCCCGTTGTAACGGGAGAAAGCGCATGAAACCGAACGGGATGGAATGCCCCCCGGCCGTTGCACCGGCCGAAGGGGCAAGCATTGCTGTGGGAGCGAATGCACCCTTGTCCTACACGCCCACGCGGGCGGCTGGCAAGGCTAACGCAGAAGGTAGCGGTTCGCGCGCTGCGCCGAGTTTTCGGACGCCGAAAAAACGGGGAGGTTACGGGGATGAAGCACTCCCACGCCTCAAGGGCCAACGCATAGCCTTTCGCGCCTCTACGGGCCGCGTATGGGCTTACACCGGCAAGCGCGGCCGTGTCCTGCGAATGCTCGCCACCATGGGCGAAGGGGTGACGCAATGGGATACGCTCCCATGGCACACCCGCCTAGGTGCAAGCGTTCATGTGTTGCGCTGTGACGGTCTGGAGATCGACACGGCGCTGGAGGGTGAATACCGCCATGCGCGCTACACCCTTCGCACGGCTGGTTGCCTGATAATACAGGCGGAAAACAGCGGAACACTACGCGCGCGCGAGGGGAATGCGCAATGACCGGCTCCCTCATATTCGAGCACCGGCATAGAGGGCATATCTGGCGACTGGAGGTGCAATCCTTCCGAGGCCGGACCTTTGGCAATCTGCGCAAGTGGTATGCCGAGGGGGATTGTTGGAAGCCGACCCGCGACGGCTTCACCATGCCGCTAGAGGCGCTGGCAAGCCTTACGGCGGCGCTGATGGAGCACCATGGCCTAGAGCCGCCTGAAACGCTGGAAAGCGGTTCCTAGAGCACCAGCAAGGGCGCGCGCTGTGGAGCGGTCCCGGCGCGCGCCTTACCCTAACCTTACCCTAACTTGAAACTTGCGCGCCATGGCCGATCTGGACCAGCCGCGCCTGCCTTCGCGCGCCCAGATTCCGCGCGTTCGCGGACCTCGTGTCCTGTCTGGCACGGCGCTTGCTACTTTAAAGAGTAATGGCTCTATTCCCACAAAGGGCAGTTGGGGCGGCGCACGCAATCGACGTGACCGGACCAGCTGGCACCTTAGCAAAACCCAGTGTGAAGGCCTGATAGCGGCGGCGCGATATGCCGAGCACATTGGCCTAGCTTTCAATCGGCATTGGACGGTGCATTACGAGCGCGCGGGCATTGCCGATATCGACGCGCCGGAATTCATCGGCCGGTTGCTGAAGCTGGCGAGGGATTATTCCACCCGTAAAAAAAACGGGCATTTCACGGCGCTGTGGGTCCGCGAGAACGGCGAAGGCAAAGGCGGTCACGTCCATATCCTGATGCACATGCCAGCCGAGCGCACCTTGCGCGGGCGCACCCGGCGATGGGTCACGTTGGCGGGCGGCAAATACAAACCCAGGACTAGCCGTGTTGTCTCGATAGGCGGCCGTTTGATATCGGCGGATAGCGGTTCCGAGCACTACCAACACAATGTTGGGGCCGTCCTAGCCTATGTCCTGAAAGGAGCCGACCACCAGACCGGCGAAGCCCTATCCCTGCCCCGATCTGGCGAAGGTGGATTAGTCATTGGCAAGCGGTGCGGCTGGTCGCAAAATATCGGCAAAGGTAGTAGGATAGAACAAGAAACCCTTAGAATCGGAAAGACTGCAGGATGAAATTGTCGAAAGCGGTTTTGTTCGGACTGTTAGTGACCGTTGGAACTGGAGCGGTGGCGTCGACAAGGTCAAAGAAATCTGCACCGCCACCGCCACCGCCAATAACATTTACCGCGCCAAGGCCCGCGCCTTCAGCTCCTCAGTCGCCAGCACTTCAGCGCCAAGTCGATATTAGCTTAATACAAGCGTCTACCATTCCGTATGGAAACGCGGGTGAGTGGTCCGTGCGGATTGACCAAACAACAGGCGGGGGGTGCTTTATCGTCGCTGCCTACGAAAACGGCACTGTCATTCGCTATCAGTATGACGCGACAAGAGGTAGTAACGTGTTTTTTGTCGGTAGTAATTATTGGCGGTCTATTGAAGACGGAGATGACCATCCGCTCAGTATCTCCTTTGATGGAAAAGAGGCTTGGTCCGGAAAGGCAGCGGGGGCCACAAGCGCAGGAATCCATTGGCTATCACTGCGGGCGGATGACGCGGAGTTTCTCTCTGAGTTCAGCGCATCATTGTGGTTTACCGTCGATAGCGGCTCGCTAGCACTTGGAGCTTACGAAGCTGGCGAGATCAAAAAGGCTCTCGCAATGCGCACTAAATGCCAAGCAATGGCAGATGCCGCGCTTGACCCATTTGCGGCTAAACCCCCTTCGCGGAAACCAATGAATTAGATCATTTTGCGACCATTACATGCGCGCCTGTTTCTTATAATACAGGCGCGGAGAACGCTAAGGCTACGCAAACTCCATTCGTAAAGGCAAAGGGCGGGCCGAGTGCCTGCATTGCTAGCAACGCTGAAACAATGCTGTGGAGCGCTTCCCGCCCCTCTAGGCGAATCGTTCCCCTTCCGTTCACATGGGGCGATGGGCAGCAAGCGCTTAGATGATTTGGCAGCGTATCGACGGCATGGTTTACGAGTGCATGTGCAGTGCGTGAATTGCGGAAGGTCCAAGGTTCACGACCCTGAGGACTTGCTGGCAATCTGCGACGCGCGCGGATGGTCCCGGCAAATGCTATTACTGGAGCCGCGATTCAGGTGCACTGGTTGCGGAAGCCGCGCCGTTCGGTGTGGTCCCACTTTCGGTCGCTCTCTTGATCCGCACGATATCTAAAATAGAGGCGGATAGAGGCACGGGCGCACACCCCGGTTCGCAGGACACAACGGCCCATTGTGGGAATTTGTGTGGGAACACCAAGTCAGCCCGATGAATCTTTGAAATTAAATCATAATCTTAGGTCATTTGTTATACGGACACCCTGTCCGCCAGCATCCTGCGCTTCCGGCGCGGGTCCGCCCTTCAGAGCAGTTCATAGAAGCGCAGCATTACATAAGGCTGCGCCGGCCTGAAGCTGGTTAGGGTGCCGACAAGAAGTCGCCGGTTCAACCATGCATAGGCTCCCTGCGGAGCGGAGATCCGCACGACCGAGCGGGCGTATCGCTCTCCTGGGCCGGATGCATCGACGATCACCTGATTGTGCACCATCAGCACCACGCCATCGTCGGTGCGCAACTCGTAGGTTGCGTCAAGTTCTCGCACCCCATCCGCGCGAACCCGTTGCCGGTCGGCACCGCCAGGAAGGACGATGCCTTTGAGGCCTCCCTCACCGGAAAAGGTTCCACCGGTGATCGGCACGATACGACGCGGCCCGTCAGGTCCGGCACCGACCTCGATGTCATCGCCGGTCTGCGCGACAACGGTCAGCACAAGGCGACCTCGTGGCGGCTCTTCGGGGAAGCGGGCGGCAAGGTCTGCCGGTGCCGGGATGACTTCGGCCCACCCCCAGGAGGGCATCAACGCCAGGGCGGTGAAGACCAGGATTGCGCGCGCGGTTGGCGAATGGACACCAGACAAGCTCCTCATGGCGCGATCCTTTCCCGGATGAAGGCGATGGAAGGTGCAGTTTCTGTCTCGAAGCCGGGCCCTCCATGTCGGGCACCTGGAACCTCGTCCAGCTTTGCGAAACCGCCCGGTCGCCCGGAAATGATCCTCTGCAAACGCTGCGACTGCAAAGGCGAAACCGTGGGGTCCATGGTGCCATGCGCGAGCAGCACCGGCGCAAGATGGACATCGCGCGGTAGCGCCGCAATCGTGATGGCGGGGCTGGCTGCGTCGGCCACGGCCCCTGCGGTGGCGATGGGTGCGCCGATCAGCATACTCTCGGGCAGCGGCTCCTGATCGGTCTCGTTGCCGCCGGGGACATCATCTTCGATACGGTCCTGCCGGAGCCGGGTGAGATCTGACGGCGGGAACCAGGCCACGACGGCGCGCAAGGACATGTCCTTGCGCCTCGCCAGAACCGTCGCGGCGGCAAGCGCGAGGTGGGCGCCCGAGGACTGACCCCACAGGGCAAGGTGGTGGGAATCGATTCCGAGACGCGTCCCGTTTTCCTTGAGCCATTCCAGCGCGGACAGCACATCGTCTTGCTGCGCTGGCCAGATTGCAGTGGTGGAATAGCGGTAATTGATCGTCGCAACGGCGAGTCCGGCGGCTAGCATCGCATCGATACGGCCATAATCGGCGGCTTGCTCCTTGCCGCCCCGGAACCAACGCCCGCCATGGACGAACACAACCAGCGGCGCATCGCGCTTGCCCGCCGGCACGTAGAGATCGAGCACCTGCCGCGCATCCGCACCATAGTGCGCATCATGCAGGACGGGGACTGCAATTGCCTTTGCAGAGGGAGCCCCCGGCTGATCACCAGTGGGCGGAGCAGCGGGTGCAACGGCAGGATGTGGCGATGCGGCATCTGTCGAGCCCGCTCCGCAGCCACCAAGCGCAAGAACCATTGCCAGCGCACCGCGCATGGCCTTGGCATGCAAGTTGGCGTTTAGGCGATCGAGAGGCTGGAACGTCTGGCGCTGCGTCATATCGGCCCTGCGGCTCCCTAGCGGTATGCGTCCGACAGAGGGCCCCTACCCACTGCCGGACGCGTTATCAGAACTTCGCCCGCGCGCCGAAGAAGAACGTGCGGCCGATGGCGTCGTATGTGCCGAGGTTGGTGGTGGCGTTGGTGCCACCAACGATCGGCGGTGCCTTGTTGCCAATGTTCGTGATGCCACCGAAGAGTTCGAAGGTGTCGCCGATCTCGACTCGCGCGTTCATGTCGAAGTAGCTGTAGGCGGGCGTTCCGGAAACCAGCGATGCCGGATTGACCACGGTCGAACGGTCGCGCATCGCCGAGACATAGCGCCATGTTCCTGTAAGGCTCACCGGCCCGGATGCCAGCGTGGCCGAGGTCAGCCCGCGCCACTTGGGCAGGCTCTGAGTGACGTCGTTGCTGATCGTGCCGCGGTAATCGAGATTGGGGGAAGTGGCAAAGGTCCGCTGCTTGAAGTCGAGCAGGTAGTTGACGTTGGAATTGATCGAGATCGATCCGCTCTTGCCGCCCCAGCCAAGCAGTTCGACCGGTATGCGCAGGCTTGTCGCAAAATCCAGGCCGGAGGTCTTCAGGCTGCCCAGATTGCGCAGCGGCTGCTCGATGATCGTCAGGTCGCCCGATACGGTGCGCGAGAACAGGCCGCAGAAGAAGTTGCCTGCAAGGTAGCTCGCCGCGTTGAAGCCGGGCGTGGAGCCACTCACGTTGTAGCACTGCTGGAGCGTGTCAGCAGCGGCGATCGGCGCGATCGCATCCTTGATGCGGATCGAATACCAGTCGGTCGAAAGCTGCAGCTTGCTCCCGCCGATCGGCACGTCGAAAACGATACCGGCGGTGTAGCTGTCGGCCTTTTCCGGGGTCAGAGCGCGATTGCCACGCGTCACTGCAGGGGTCGACTGGGCGGGGGCCTGGTAGTTCCCCGGCACACCCTGCGCCTGGCACAGCAGGAGGCGGTCGCCAGTTGCACCGCTGCGACGGTCACAGGGATCGCCCGCTGCAGGTGGCGCACCGATGGCGACCACGCGGGTTTCACCGGCCTGGAAATACTCGCCCACATTCGGTGCGCGAAGGGCATGCTGGTAACCGCCACGCAGCATTATGAACCGGTTTAGCCGCGCGTCGAGTTCCGCCTTGTAAGTGCTGTTCATACCCGAGAGATTGTAGTCCGAGAGGCGGTAGCCAAGCGTGAGGTTGACCGACTCTGCAACCGGTGAGTCCTTGATCAGCGGCAGGAACAGCTCGATGCCCGCCTCCTTCGCCTTGATCGTTCCACGGGTAGGCAGAGCTGCCGACAGGTTTGCAAGGTCTGCCGTCGCGAGGTCCGGATCGGGATCGAACGCATAGCTGTTGCTGCGATACTGTGCGGTAAAGGCAAACCTCGCCTGCCCTGCCGGCAGTTCGAACAGCCCGCCTTCAACGTTGCCTTCGAGCACGAACTGCTTGAGCCGCGTCTCGTTGAGTGGGGTGCGCGCGACGTAACTGACACATGCCGCGGAAAGCGGATCGACGCCGCCAAACGGATTGTACCCGCCTGCGCAGATGGAGTTGCCCCCGTCGGCGGCATTGAGCAGACGCTGCAGAGCGCTGACGCTGACCGCACCGGACAGGGTGCGGTCCTCGTTCCGGGCGCGACCGTAGGAGGCGTGGACGTCCCACGAGATGTCGCTGGCGATCTTGCCCTTCGCGCCCAGCAGCATCTGCCAGGTCTGGTTCTTCGTTTCGTAGACGCGGGGACCGACCTGGGTCACGCGAGCCTGGAACACGTTAATCGGTCCGCTGCCGAATTGCCCGGGGTTGGCTGCACGAACCGCGACAAGGAACGGATTCGTTGCGGGGATCGTCAGAACCCACGGCGCACCGCCGAAGTTCGGCTCGGACCCGATATTGCTGGCCTTGCTGTTGGTATAAATGCCTTGAGCATAGACCTCGGTGCCGGGTGCCACTTCGTATTCGAGCTTGCCGAACAATGACAGCCGGGTCAGCGGAACCTGCAGGTAGTTATAGTAGGAGCCGTGGTACCCTACCGCCCCGGCCTTGTTCACCGCATCGCCACGCAGGAATGGCAGGGTGTTGGGTCCCTTGTAGTTCGCGCCGGTGGTCGGGTTGAAGATCGTCCCATCGTCATTCACGCTGAGAAAGGTGCTGCCAATGCGGAACCGGCCTTGGGGGATGAAACTGCTGAGGCCCGGATTGAGGAAGAAGTCGCGCTGATTGAAGCGCACCCCGCCGCGATCGGTGTATTCGGCGGAAAGCAGCAGCTTGCCCTTGTCGTCGGCAAAGCGCTTGCCGAATGCCCCGCCGACTTGCCAGTTCCCCTCACCCTGCTTGTCGAGATCGGTGTATTGCGCGCGCACGTCGAAGCCGTCGAGGTCGTTGCGCAGCTTGAAGTTGACCACGCCGGAAAGCGCGTCCGACCCGTAAGTCGCCGAAGCGCCGTCGCTGATCACCTCGATCCCGCCGATCGCGAGGCTCGGCACCGTGTTGATGTCGATCGCGCCATCGGTTCCTGACGACATCAGGCGCCGACCGTCCAGCAGGACGAGGTTGCGTTGCGGTCCAAGTGCACGCAGGTTCAGCGTCGCGCGGCCTGCGGTGCCGCCGTTGCTGTCATTGCTGAAGCTGCCGGTGCCGGCGGTGAACTGCGGCAGGTCCTTGAGGTATTCGTCGACTGTAGCCCGACCAGAGGCCTGAATCGCTTCCGTGCCCACGGTGACGATCGGGCTCGGTGCGACAAAGTCCTGACGCTGGATGCGCGAACCGGTGACGACGATTGCCTCGGGCGCGGGCTCAGCATTTTCCGCCTGTTGCGCTATTGCCGGTGAAGCACCCGCCAAGGTCCCGCCAAGTGTACCGATCAACGCGATGGCCATCGTCGAACCTGCCGAATGCAGGAATCTCGTTGTCTTCATAGGTCCCCTCCCTGAAATGTGATTGTTCCTGACGTTGCCGCGCCCCCCTTCTTGGAGGGTCACCGCCCCGATGCGCGATGCCGGGCGACCGTGGCCCTGGCGGTACGACGTTCTGTTGCTACGAGCCGGTTCGGCCTCGTTCGAAACACGGTTCCATGGCCTGATTCCGGCCGAACGGTGTCGCGCGGGTCCGGCCACGCCGGTTCTTGCGAATCCGGGCTGGCGGCGCGTCGGTTGGAGTGCCCCATCTTCGTCTCTCCCGGTTCCGTGCGAATGAATGTCTCTCATCCGTCACCAAACGGTCCGATCACCTTGGGCGAAACGGAAGGGCGAGTTTAGGTGTCAGGGGATTATACAAAATTATCGTTTAATGTAACGTCAGGCGGAGTAGCGGTCGAGGTTGGAGTTGACCAGTTCGATCAGCCTCTCGCGCCACGGATCGCTGGTCCCGCGCATCCAGGCCGCCGCCAGCGGCAGTTCGCGCACCGGGTTACCGCTGGTGCCGACAAGGGGACGGTACACCACGCCGCTCACCGCAATCCGGCTTGTCCAATAGGGCACGAGTGCCGCCCCGATCTCCGCTCCCACCAGGTTGACGATGGTCTGCTTCTCTTCGGCTTGCTGGACAATGCGCGGCTCGAGCCCCGCCTGCACGAACAGACGCATGGTCAGGTTGTAGCTGTGCGGCCGGTTCCGGGGAGACGGCACGATCAGCGGCACCTCTGCAAGGTCCGCAACAGTGACTTGCTCCTGCAGTGCCAACCGGTGCTCAGCCGGGAGCGCAACCACGGTCGGCTCATCGAGCAGAAAGCGGAATTCGATGTCCGGCTTGAACGCGGCCGGCGGGCGTACGAAAGCAATGTCGAGCGCGCCGGAGGTCAGCTTCGGCAGAAGCTTCGCGGTCTTGTCCTCGACCAGCACCAGTTCGAGATCGGGAGCAATTGCCTTGAAATCGTGAACGAGCGCGGGGATCAGCCCGGTCGACGCACTGTCGATCGCGCCAATGCGGAACACACGCTCTTCAACGCTCGCTGCCTGGCGCACCCGCGCTACGGCACTGTCCGCCTGCGCCAGCAATGAGCGCGCCTCTTGCAGTAACGCGTGTCCCCCGCGCGTGAGCGCGACGTTGCGGGTCGACCGGGCAAACAGCCGGGTCCCGAGATACTCCTCGACCAGACGGATGTTGCGGCCAAGCGCCGATGGCAGGATATCGAGCCGCTGGGCAGCGCGGCCAAAATGCAGTTCCTCGGCGACCGCGACGAAGCATTGCAAGAGCTTCAGGTCCATGCTTCGCCCCCATTGTACAATATCTTTGTATAAACGTGCATCGCATTGCGGTTCAAGACGGCGCGCAGCAGTTTTGAAGGCGGGAGAGGGCCGGTTTCCTGTCGGCTCCAATGACGGCCAGAAGCGAACCGCATGAACCAGGCAAGCGAAACTGCAGTCATACGCAAGGTGCGCAAGCGCCTGTTGCCGCTTCTGATGCTGCTCTACTTCGTCGCCTATCTCGACCGGGTGAACATCGGCTTCGCCTCGCTGGGGATGAACGACGACATAGGATTGTCGAACGCCGCGTTCGGCTTTGGCGCGGGCGTGTTCTTTCTCGGCTACTTCCTGTTCGAGGTCCCGTCGAACCTGGCCCTGCATCATGTCGGCGCGCGGCTGTGGATTGCGCGCATCATGGGCACATGGGGCGCGCTGTCGATGGCCATGGCCCTGGTCGAAAGTCCGCTTGCATTCCACGCCCTGCGGTTCTGCCTTGGGGCCGCCGAGGCCGGGTTCTTCCCCGGTGTCATCTACCTGCTCACGCGCTGGTTTCCCGCCGAATACCGGGTGCGGGCTATTGCGATCTTCATGGCCGCAGCGCCGGTTTCGACCGCCATCGGCTCGCCCTTGTCAGGTGCGATCATGCTGCTGGACGGCACGGCGGGCCTGCATGGCTGGCAGTGGCTGTTCCTTCTTGAGGGACTGCCGGCGCTTCTGCTGGTCCCCGTGGTGCTGGCATGCCTCGACGACGGACCGGAAACCGCGCGCTGGCTGACGCACGAGGAGCGCCTGCTTCTGGTCGCGCGGCTTGCCGGCGAAGCTCCGGCGCAGCCGCACGGCTCTGTCTGGGCCGCTCTGGCCGACTGGCGCGTACTGATGCTGGGCGTCATCTATTTCGGGACCTCGGCGGGGCTCTACGCGCTCGGCATATGGGCTCCCCAACTGCTTGCCCGTCACGGACTGGATCCCCTGCAAACCGGTCTTGCCAACGCGATTCCGGCAACGCTCGCGATCCTGGCCATGCTATGGTGGGCACGTCGCTCCGACATGTCAGGAGAGCGCGAATTGCACGTTGCCGGGGCCTGCATCGTCGCCGCCGTGGGGCTTGTTCTTGCGGGGCAGGCTGCGGGCCTCGTCGGTTGCGTCGGCGCGCTGATTCTTGTCAACGCCGGGATAAGCGCGGCCAAGCCGCCGCTGTGGGGCATACCGAACCGCTTTCTCGGCGGCGCGCGCGCGGCAGCGGGGATTGCCGCGATAAACTCGATCGGCAACCTTGGCGGCTTTGTCGGTCCGACGCTGGTCGGCTGGCTTGAACAACGCTCCGGGTCCTTTGCCACGGGGCTCGCCGCCATTGCTGCCGTACTTGTCATCTCCGGAGCTGTTGCCGCCCTGATGGCCCGACTTTCTCCACCCGCTGCCGCGTCCGGGGAACCGGCGCACGAACCTTTCCGAACGCACAAGTGACTGGAGCGCCCATGCGCGAATACTCGATTGCTGCAATTCCCGCCGATGGCATCGGCCCCGAGGTGATCGATGCCTCGCTCGAGGTGCTCGAGGCACTCGAACGGAGAGTTGAAGACGTGCGCTTCAACGTCTCGAAGTTCGATTGGGGAACCGGCTACTACCGCAAGCACGGCGTAATGATGCCAGCTGACGGACTGGAACAACTAAAGCCCTTCGATGCAATCCTGTTCGGCGCAGTGGGCGCGCCCGATGTGCCGGACGACATAACCCTTTGGGGATTGCGCCTGAAAATCTGCCAGGGCTTCGACCAGTACGCCAACGTGCGACCGACCCGGATCCTCCCGGGCATCAGCAGTCCCTTGCGTGATTGCAGTCCGGGCCAGCTCGACTGGGTGATCGTGCGCGAGAACAGCGAAGGCGAGTATTCGGGCCACGGCGGCCGCGCCCACCGCGGGCACCCCGAGGAAGTCGGCACCGAAGTCGCCATTTTCACCCGCATCGGCGTCACCCGGATCATGCGCCATGCCTTCGCGCTGGCCCGATCGCGTCCGCGCAAACTGCTGACCGTCGTCACGAAATCCAACGCACAGCGCCACGGCATGGTGATGTGGGACGAAATCGCTGCCGAAGTGGCCACCGAGTTTCCCGATGTCACCTGGGACAAGATGCTGGTCGATGCCATGACGGTGCGCATGGTGCTCAATCCCGATAGCCTCGACACCATCGTCGCCACCAATCTGCATGCCGACATCCTGTCGGACCTTGCCGGGGCGCTTGCGGGAAGCCTTGGCGTGGCGCCGACCGGCAACATCGATCCGCAGAGGCGCTTCCCGTCGATGTTCGAACCGATCCATGGTTCAGCCTTCGACATCACCGGCAAGGGCATCGCCAATCCGGTCGCCAGCTTCTGGTCCACAGCGCAACTTCTCGAACACCTTGGCGAACGCGAAGGGGCCAACCGGCTCATGGCTGCAGTCGAGCGCACCTGCGCGGCGGGCGTGCTCACGCCCGATGTCGGAGGCAAGGCGACCACGCGGGACGTGACACGCGCGGTGGTTGACGCCATTCATGGCAGCAATGTCTGACACGCCGCCCACGACCGATCACCACATGTCCGAACCTCGCGTCTTCCTGCGCGGATTGTTCGACGCTGCCCTCGGTGCAGCGCTCGCCGGCCCCGCCGTGCTGCGCCACCTCCCGCAGCCTCCGCGCGGGCGGTGCGTCGTAATCGGTGCGGGCAAGGCAAGCGCCGCGATGGCTGCGGCAGTGGACGAGGCCTGGCCTGACGTGGAACTCTCCGGTGTGATTTCGACGCGATACGGCCATTCCGTGCCCGCTGGTCGGATCCGCGTCATCGAAGCGGGTCATCCGGTTCCGGACGAGAACAGCGTGCTGGCCGCGCAGGCGATGATCGCTGCGGTTTCGGGACTTGAGCCGGACGATCTCGTACTCGCGCTGGTGTCGGGCGGGGGTTCTGCCTGTCTTGCGCTGCCTGCCCCGGGAATCAGCCTCGCCGAAAAGCAGGCGCTGACCCGTGCTCTTCTGCGGTCCGGCGCTCCGATCGGCGCAATCAACACCGTTCGCCGCCACGTATCCGGCATCAAAGGCGGCAGGCTCGCAGCTGCCGCGTACCCTGCACAGGTCGTCACGCTGCTTGTCAGCGATGTCCCCGGAGACGAACCCTCTGCAGTAGCATCCGGCCCCACGCTGGCCGACGACACGACGCCTCGCGATGCCCTCGCGATCATCGACCGCTTCGACATTGCCATATCCCCTGCCCTGCGCAACCGTCTGGAACACGACAACGCTGCTCCGTCATCTGCCGGAAACGGTGCATGGAGGCTGGTTGCAACGCCAGGTCAGGCTCTTGCGGCCGCCGCCGCGCTGGCGCATCGCCATGGCATCACGCCAGTTATCCTCGGCGACGGGATCGAAGGCGAGAGCGCCGAAGTGGCGCGTACCATGGCTGCCGACGTCCTCACCCGCATAGCGCGGGGTGAAGGGCCCCTCGTGCTGCTATCGGGCGGTGAGACCACGGTAACACTCGGAGCAGACGGTGGCGGCAAGGGCGGTCGCAATTGCGAGTTCCTGCTTGCGCTGGCAGTCGCCCTTCAGGGAACGCCGGGCGTGCACGCTTTGGCTGCCGATACTGACGGGATCGATGGAACCGAAGATGCAGCTGGGGCACTGATCGATCCCGACACCCTCGCTCGCGCCCGTACTGCGGGTCTGGAGCCTGCCGAAAAGCTCCGGCTGCATGACAGCTACAGCCTGTTCGCAGCGACTGGCGATCTCCTGATAACCGGGCCGACGCACACCAACGTCAACGATTTCCGCGCGATCCTGATCGCGGGCTAAGGCGGGGGCGCCCTTACGCTCCGTCAGACTCTGGTATCTCCATGGCCCTCACGGTCATGTCATCCTTGTCGACCAGACGCCCGGGAACGACGCTTTTGGACCGCCATTCGCTCTGCCAAGGGACGGGATTGATCGTTTCCTCGATCTCGAATTCCATAAGCGCTCTCCATCGCCGGAGAAATCATTGGAAGAGAGGCTTGTTCCGCTCACCGAGATGAAATGCACTCCGCGCGTGTCATGCGCGCAAGAAAAAAGGTGCGGGCAAGCTGCCCGCACCAATCGTTGTTCCGGCGCCCTGGCCCGACGGCCAGGAGTCCTCAGATGTGGATCGCCCGCCCGTAAGCGGCCAGCACGCTCTCGTGCATCGATTCGCTGATCGTCGGGTGCGGGAACACCGTGTGCATCAGTTCCGCTTCGGTCGTCTCGAGCGTCTTGCCCACGACGTAGCCCTGGATCATCTCGGTCACTTCCGCGCCGATCATGTGTGCGCCCAGCAGTTCGCCAGTCTTGGCATCGAACACGGTCTTCACGAAGCCTTCGGGCTCGCCCAGCGCGATGGCCTTGCCGTTGCCGATGAACGGGAACGTGCCGACCTTGAGCTCGTAACCAGCTTCCTTGGCCTTCGCTTCGGTCAGGCCGACGCTGGCGATCTGCGGGTGGCAGTAGGTGCAGCCGGGGATGTTTGCGCGGTCCATCGGGTGCGGGTGGACGTCCTTGTTGCCGAGTTCAGCCGCGATGGCTTCCGCAGCGATCACGCCTTCGTGACTGGCCTTATGCGCCAGCCACGGCCCCGGCGTCACGTCGCCGATGGCCCAAAGGCCCTTGACGTTGGTGCGACCATAGCCGTCGATGGCGATGATGCCGCGCTCGGCCTTCACGCCCACAGTCTCCAGCCCGATGTTCTCGGTGTTCGGCACGATGCCGACGGCGACGATCACATGGCTGTAGTCGGCTTCGGCGACCTTGCCGTCCTTGCCCTTGATCTTCGCCTTCACGCCCGAGGCGGAAACCGCGAGGCTTTCGACGCCCGCGCCAGTCATGATCTTCATGCCCTGCTTGGTCAGCGCCTTTTCGAGGAAGGCCGACACGTCGGCGTCTTCCACAGGCACCACTCGGTCCATCATCTCGACGACGGTAACTTCGGCGCCCATGTCGTTGTAGAAGCTGGCGAATTCGATACCGATCGCACCCGAACCGATGACCAGAAGCTTCGTCGGCATCTGCTTCGGCGTCATCGCATGGCGATAGGTCCACACGCGCTCGCCATCGGCCTTGGCAAACGGCAGGTCGCGCGCGCGGGCGCCGGTGGCGACGATCACGTGCTTGGCAGAGATAACTTCCTTGCCCTTATCGCCGGTCACTTCGACCGAAGTCGCCGACTTCAGCACGCCGTTGCCCATGTGCACGGTGATCTTGTTCTTCTTCATCAGGTGCGTGACGCCCTGATTAAGCTGCTTGGCCACCCCGCGAGAACGCTTGACCACCGCGTCGAGATCGGCGCGGATGTTGTCAGCCGCAAGGCCATAGGCAGCCGCGTGCTTCATGTGGTTGAGCACTTCGGCGGAGCGCAGCAGCGCCTTGGTAGGGATGCAGCCCCAGTTGAGGCAGATGCCGCCGAGGTTCTCGCGCTCGACAATCGCGGTCTTCAGGCCGAGCTGCGCGCAGCGGATCGCCGCGACATAGCCGCCGGGGCCCGATCCGAGGACGATGACGTCATATTGGTCAGCCACGCAAATGCTCCTGTCAGTCTGTCAGCGGCAAGGGCCGCGGTTTGCGGTCGTCGTCAATCGCGACGAAGAAAAATCGTGCTTGCGTTACCTTCTGGCGATCCTCACCGGTCCGCGCGCGACGCCAGGTTTCCACGTCGATGGTCATCGAGGTGCGCCCCGCCTTGGCGAGACTGGCATAGACCGAAACTTCGTCACCCACGTGCACCGGATGATGAAAGGTCATTCCTTCAACAGCAATCGTTGCCGCACGGCCCTTGGCCCTGCGCGCTGCCACAATTCCTGCTGCCATGTCCATCTGGGCCATCAACCAACCGCCAAAGATATCGCCGGCGGGGTTCGCATCTGCAGGCATCGCCGTGATGCGGATGGCCGGTTCGCCTTGTGGTAGCGGATCGGCCATCGTTGCACCCCTGCGACTTGTTTCAGGCTACGAGGCCGAGCGGGTTCTCGATCAGGTTTTTGAAGGCCTGCATCAGTTCAGCGCCATCCGCGCCGTCGATAGCACGGTGGTCGAAGCTGCCGGTGGCCGACATGACCGTGGCGATACCGAGTGCGCCATCGATAACGTAAGGACGCTGTTCGCCCGCACCGACCGCCATGATCATCGCTTGCGGCGGGTTGATCACCGCGTCGAAGCTCTTGATCCCGAACATGCCGAGGTTCGACAGCGAAGCCGTACCGCCCTGGTACTCATGCGGCTGCAGCTTGCCTTCGCGCGCCTTGCCCGCCAGCGTCTTCATCTCGCTGGCGATGGCCGAGACCGACTTGGCGCCGGCGTCGACGATGATCGGCGTGATCAGGCCCGAAGGCGCGGCCACGGCAACCGAGATGTCTGCGCGGCTGTATGTGCGCAGCTCGTCGCCGGCAAAGCTGACGTTGCACTTGGGCACCTGCACCAGTGCCTTGGCCAGCGCCTTGATGATCAGGTCGTTGACCGAGAGCTTCACGCCCTGCACTTCAAGCGCCTTGTTGAGCTGTCCGCGCAGCTTGAGCAGTGCGTCGAGCTGGATGTCGACCGTGAGGTAGATGTGCGGGATCGTCTGCTTCGCCTCGGTCAGGCGGCGCGCGATGGTCTTGCGCACGTTGTTGAGCTTGGTCGCCTCGTATGGAATGCCGAAATCCGGGATCGCGGCAGGCGCAGGCGCGGCAGCAGGCGCTGGCGCTGCTGTCGGAGCGGGAACCGAGGCGGCAGCTGCCGGAGCGGCCGAGGCCTTGGCACCCTCGACGTCCGCCTTGACGATCCGGCCGTTGGGTCCCGAACCGGCGACCCCTGCGAGATCAATGCCCTTGTCGGCTGCAATGCGCTTGGCGAGCGGGCTGGCAATCACGCGGTCACCCTTCGGCGCAGGTGCCGCCGCGACAGGAGCCGGAGCCGGTGCGGGAGCGGCAGGCGCCGCAGCCTTGGCGGCGGGAGCAGGCTCGGGAGCCTTCGCTGCCGGAGCGGGTGCGCTCGCATCCTCATCCTCGCCCGCGATCATCGCGATCACCGTGCCGACCTTCACGCCTTCGCTGCCTTCGGCAACGTCGATCGAGACGATCGTGCCTTCATCGACAGCTTCGAATTCCATCGTCGCCTTGTCGGTCTCGATTTCGGCCATGATGTCGCCCGACGAAACCTTGTCGCCGACTTTCACCAGCCACTTGGAAAGCGTTCCCTCCTCCATCGTTGGCGAGAGGGCGGGCATCTTGATGGCGATGGGCATGGGCGTTTTTCCGTGTCCTGATGGCAAGAGGCAGAGGTGCCGTAGCGGAAACCTGACCTGCATCTTTTGTCAGGCCCATTTCACCAGCATGGCGCGTCGGGTCAAGTGGCTTGCCGCTTGCGCCGCATACGAATTTGCCGATACGTGTGGGTTGAGAGGACAGACGGTCATGTCGCAACGCATCTACCTGGTGATCATGGACGAGACCGACGAGTCTCGCGCTGCCTTGCGCTTTGCCGCACGCCGCGCCGTCCGCACCAGCGGGGCCGTCCATATCCTCGCTCTCGTCCCCCAGCAGGAATTCGTTGCCTTCGGTGGCGTGCAGGCCACGATCGAGGAGGAAGCCCGCGACCGGGCCGAGGTTCTCGCCATGACCGCCGCCGGCAGCCTCGCCAGCGAATCCGGCCTCGCGCCGGTAATTGCGGTCCGTCAGGGCGATGGCCCCAAGGTGGTGCGCGAATATCTGGGCGAACACCCGGAGGTCTCGGCGCTGGTGCTGGGCGCAGCCGGGGGCAGCAATCCCGGCCCCCTGGTCACCCACTTCGCCGGAACCGCTGGGCAGCTCCCCTGCCCGCTGATGATCGTGCCGGGCGCAATCTCCGACGAGGAAATCGACCGGGTCAGTTGATCACTTGCGCTTGCCCTGATGGCGGATGTTCGAGGGACGCCCGCGTTTGCCCGCGGTGTAGTTGCCCTGCCGCTTGGGTTTGAAGCCCATCTTCTCGCCGCGCCGCTCGATCCGCTGCACGCCCTCGGCAACATCCACCGGCTCGAACTTGAGCGCTCCAGTCAGCGGGTTTGCCTCGGCAAGCCGCAGCTTGAGGATCTGGCCCATCGCGAATTCCTCGCCGCTCAACTCGCCGATCAGACGCTGCGCCTTCTCGTCATGGTTGAACCGCTCGGCTCCCAGCGTCGAGACAGGCACCAACCCGTCGCCGCCCAGCCCGATGATGGTGGCAAACAGGCCGAACTTCTGCACACCGGTGATGCGCGTGTCGAACACCTCGCCAACCTTGCCCGACAGCCAGGCTGCGACATAGCGATCGATGGTATCACGCTCGGCCTCCATCGCGCGGCGCTCGGCATTGCTGATCGCTTCGGAAACCCGCGCCAGATCGCCACGATCGCGGTCCGACAAGCCCGACGTCGGCGGCAGATCCGCCTTGGGACGCGGCTGCTCCAAGCCATAGGCATCGACCAGCGCTCGATGCACCAGCAAGTCCGAATAGCGGCGAATCGGCGAGGTGAAGTGGGCGTATGACCCCAAGGCCAGCCCGAAGTGCCCGGCATTGCGCGGCCCGTAGTAGGCCTGCGTCTGGCTGCGCAGAACCGCTTCCATGATCAGCGCCTTCTCCGCCTCGTCGGAAACGTCCTTGAGCATGCGGTTGAACAGCGAGGGCGTCACCACCTGCCCCAGCGAAAGCTTGCGCTCGAACGTCGCGAGGTAGTCCTTCAGCGCCACCAGCTTCTCGCGGCTCGGCGGTTCGTGGATGCGATAGACCACAGGAGCGACCTTCGCCTCCAGTGCCTTGGCCGCAGCGACGTTGGCAGCGATCATGAAGTCCTCGACCACGCGGTGCGCATCGAGCCGTTCGCGAATCGCGATCTCGGCAATCTTGCCCTGGTTGTCGAGCACGACACGCCGCTCGGGCAGTTCAAGGTTCAGCGGATCACGCGCATTGCGCGCCTTTTCGAGCAGCCGCCACGCTTCCCAAAGGTTGGCGAGATGAGCCTCGGCCTCTCCCGCATCGATGCGCCGCTGCGCTTCTTCATAGGCGATCACCTCGGCGATCCGCACGATCGCGCGAGTAAAACGCCACTCCCGGATATGCCCCGAACTGTCGATGGAGAGGTGGCATGCCATGGCAGCACGATCCGCGCCCGACTTCAGCGAGCAGACCTCTGCCGAAAGCACTTCGGGCAGCATCGGCACGACTCGGTCCGGGAAATAGACCGAGTTGCCGCGCTTGCGTGCCTCACGGTCGGTCTGTCCGCCCGGACGCACGTAGAAGCTTACATCGGCAATCGCGACGACTGCGTTGAACCCGCCCTGCCCGTCCGGCTCGGCCCAGATCGCATCGTCATGATCGCGCGCATCGGCCGGGTCGATCGCAACGATCGGCAAGTGCCGCAGATCCTCGCGCCTGTCTTCGCTCAACGGCAGCTTGGCCGCTTCCTCCGCCTCGCGAATGGCAGTATCGGGGAAAACAAACGGAATGCCATGCTTGTGGATCGCGATCAGGCTGAACGCGCGCGGCGCCAGCGGGTCGCCCAGCACGGCAACCACCTTCATGCCCGCACGTGGTGATCGCCCCGCGGGCTCGGCCAGCACGAGTTGCCCCGCCTCGGCGCCACCAAGATCGGAGATCGGCACGGCATTGCGCACGCGCTTGTCCACCGGCGCAAGCCAGCCCTTGCCGGTGCCGTCGAGTTCGACGACGCCCATCAATTGCTCTTCGCCGCCCTGAAGCTTCTTCATCGGATGGGCGAGCCAGCCCTTGCCCGCCTCCTCGGTGCGCGCCAGGATACGATCGCCCACCCGCAGCGCCGGGCCACGTTCCCTCGCCTTGCCGCGCGGCTCCACCACGCGCAGGCGCGGCGGCGGACTCGCATCCTCCGGAT
Organism: Novosphingobium sp.; assembly: GCA_046290865.1. GTDB lineage: Bacteria > Pseudomonadota > Alphaproteobacteria > Sphingomonadales > Sphingomonadaceae > Novosphingobium. Next base: position 21,020 of record JBKBUD010000008.1, read on the forward strand.
TCCAGCTGTCCGGAATGGCCACCGGCTCGCCCTCGTCGATCTCGACAATGCGCAGCACCGTCACCTTCGGCACGCCGCCCATCGCATGGAACGCACTGCGGTTGCCGTCGATCAGGCCTTCCTCGGCCATGTCCCCGAGCAGCGCCTTGAGCGCGATCTTCTCGGTGCCCTTCAGGCCGAAAGCCTTGGCGATCTCGCGCTTGCCCGCAGGCTCGTCGGATTGTGCGATGAAGTCCAGCACCTGCTGGCGCGTCGGGAGCCCTTGCGGAAACTTGTTCTTGGCCATTGGCGGCATGTGGTCGCTATGCCCCCCGATGGCAAGCGGTTACGACTTGGGCAGCGGGCCGAACTGACCGCCTGGAACCGCCGAAGCGATCGGGCTTTCGCTGCCATCTGCTGCCACCGCGCTCACACCGAACAACCAGTCGTCAGCGCGAACGCCCGGCAGACTGGCCTTGGTCTCACTCGTTTCAAGCAAACGCGTCTCCCACATCGGCGCATCGGTCCGGCGCTGCCACAGCACATAGCGCGCTGCACCCGGCACCGCCTGCCACTCGATGTCCGTACTTGGCTGCACCGCGCCTTTGACCACTGGCGCGGGCGGCATTGGCGTCCGCGCCAGCTTCGCCAGTGCGCGCACATTCAGCCGCGTCACCTTGGCAAGGTAAGGGAAATCCATCTCGTCGACGGTGTCGCCAAACTTTACCCCGCCTTCGGTGCGCAGGTCCTGATGCTGGTGCTCATAGTCCTCGACCGCAACGGTGAAGCGGATCGCCGGATAGCCCTTGTCCGAAAACGGCAACTGGTCACCGCCCCGGCCCAGGCGATCCGCCCGCCAGATCTGCCGAACGGCAAGCCCGGCCCCATCCTTCTCGGCAAGCTTGGCCACCCAACGCGAGATATTGCGCGATGGACTGTCGTTCTCCCCGCCATAGCGCCGCATCTGCGCACGCAAGGCATCGGTCGCATCGGCACGCGGGCCTTCGGACAGCACGCGAACGTGCGCGTCATCCTTGTGCCCGTCCGACCCGGTCGAGCCGCCGACGATATCGTTGTTGAGCACGGCCTTCACGATCCAGCCCTGCTGCGCCGCATAGTCCGCCAGCAACTTGCCACCGAGCAGCCCCTGCTCCTCACCGGAGAGCGCGGCATAGACAATCGTCGTCGGAAACTTCTCTTTCGACAGCACCCGCGCCGCCTCGATCACCAGCGCAGTACCCGATCCGTCGTCATTGGCGCCCGGTGCGTCCTTCATGGAATCGAGCACGTCCGAAACCCGGCTGTCGATGTGCCCCTGCACGATGACGACTTCGTTCGGGCGCTCCGTGCCGCGCTGGATGGCGACCACGTCGACGAGACGCGTCGGCACCGGCACCCGGTCTCCGCTGACAACCGTCTCCGGCAGCACAATCTCCAGACAGTTGCCGCAGGCGGCCGAACTCTTGCGGAACTCCGCCTCGGCCCACTTGCGCGCAGCACCGATTCCCCGCTTCGGGTCGGTCTGTGAGGAAAGCGTGTGGCGAGTGCCGAAGCTTACCAGCTTTTCGACATCGGCACGAAGCCGCGCCTCGGAAATGCCATCCTCAGGCGCAGCAAGAGCCGCAGTCGAGGCAACGAGCGGGATCAGGAAAAGCGCTTGTCTCATGGCTACCGAGACTAGCGTCGACGGAGCTCGCGCCAAGAGCCCCTGTCAAAAAGGGTGGCAGTTGCCCGCCACCCTCTTCGATCAGTAAGCCCGCGCGATCAGGATCTTCTCGACCGCCGGTTCGCCCGTGAACGGACAGGTGCCATCCGGCTTGTCTGCATCCAGCGGCGTGTTGCGGATCGTCAGCTTCAGCGCCTTCAGCTGCTCGACGACCTTGTCCAGTGCCGCACCAGTCGGCTTGCTCCAGCCCATCTCGACCCAGCCAGGATACTTGTTGCCTTCGGCGAAGAAGGCCTTGAGGCCATCAAGATCGGCCACGTCCCGTACGATCTGCGCATCACGACGCTCGCGGGCTTCTTCATAAAGCGAGTTCTGGATCGCCTCGAGTTCCGCTGCAGCCGACGCAATGAAGTCGTCCTTCGCTTGCCCCACGAAGTTGGGCTTGGCGTCCTCGCGCCACAGCTTGTCACGGCGCAGCGCCGAAACCATGCCACCCTCGGCATCGCGACCGCCGATCTCGAGGATCAGCGGCACGCCGCGCTTCACCCAGGCCCAACGCTTTTGCGTCGCCTTACCCGGACGCTTGTCGAGCAGGACACGCACGCGCTCACCGAAAGCGCTCTGCTTGGCCAGCGCCTTGCGGATCTCTTCGCAATACGCCAGCAGCGCCTCGTCACCATCGTTGTCGCGCAACATTGGCAGGATCACGATCTGCTGCGGAGCGATCTGCGGCGGAACGCGCAAGCCGTCGTCGTCGCCATGCGTCATGATCACGCCACCAATCAGGCGCGTGGAAACGCCCCACGATGTGGTGTGCGCCAGTGCCTGCTGGCCTTCCTTGTCCTGGTAGCGGATGCCCGCAGCCTGTGCGAACGTGGTGCCCAGATAGTGCGAGGTGCCAGCCTGCAGCGCCTTGCCATCCTGCATCATCGCCTCGATCGAGAAGGTCTCGACCGCGCCCGGGAAGCGCTCGTTCTCGGGCTTGGGGCCTGCGATCACCGGCATGGCCAGCGGACCTTCGGCGAACGCGCGATACATCTCGAGCGCGCGCAGCGTTTCCTTCATCGCATCCGCTTCGTCTGCGTGCGCGGTGTGGCCTTCCTGCCAGAGGAATTCGCTGGTGCGCAGGAACATGCGCGTGCGCATTTCCCAGCGCACGACGTTGGCCCACTGGTTGACCATCAGCGGCAGGTCGCGCCACGACTGCACCCAGCGCGCCATGGCAGCGCCGATCACCGTCTCGGATGTCGGACGCACGACCAGCGGCTCTTCCAGCTTGGCTTCGGGATCGGGAACCAATCCGCCCTTGCCGTCGCCGATCAGGCGGTGGTGCGTGACGACCGCCATTTCCTTGGCAAAGCCTTCGACGTGCTCGGCTTCCTTGGCGAAGTAGGACAGCGGGATGAACAGCGGGAAGTAGCAGTTCTCGACGCCCGCTTCCTTGATCTCGGCATCCATCAGCTTCTGGATGCGTTCCCAGATGCCATAGCCCCATGGGCGGATCACCATGCAGCCGCGCACGCCGGATTCCTCGGCAAGCTCGGCCTCGGAAATCACGGCCTGGTACCACTGGGCGAAGTCGTCGGCGCGCTTGACGTTGAGCGCGTGCTTGATTGCGGGCTTGTTCATGGGGTTGCGCGTTAAAGCGCAAAAGCGCTTCCCGCAATGCCGTCAGGAGCATTGCGGGAAGGAAATCCGCTTACTTGGAAAGCTGGTCGAGCTTCTTCTGCATCTCGGCCATCTGCTTGCGCAGGCCGTCGAGATCGTCGGTCTCGGCAGCCGAAGCTGCCTCGTCCTTCGCCACTGCGCCAGGAACGAAGGCAGCTGCTGCAGCCTTGAACATTTCCATGTTGCGCTGGGCAATCTGGGCGAGCGGATTGGCCCCGATGCTTTCCTCGATCGCCTTGCGCATCTTGGCCTGGTTCTCGCGGAAGTGTTCCATCGAAGCTTCGAGATATCCGGGCAGGAACGCCTGCATCGAATTGCCGTACATCGAGATCAGCTGGCGCAGGAAGTTCGTCGGCAGCATCTGCTCGCCGGCCGATTCCTCTTCCATGATGATCTGCGTGAGGATGGCGTGCGTCAGATCAGCGCCGGTCTTGGCATCAATGACCTGAAAATCCACGTTATCCTTAACCATCTGGGCAAGATGGTCCAGCGTGATGTAGCTCGAAGTGCTGGTGTTGTAGAGGCGACGGTTGGCATATTTCTTGATTATAACCGTGCCGCCATTCTTGGAATCACTGGCCATGTTGGACCCCCGCTGCGACGTTAAAATCCTTTTAGCATGTGCAGCATGTGCGGCGCAACAAATCTTGACCAGCCCATCAACTACCGCTTTGGCGCGAAAAGCGTTTTCCCATGAGGGTGAGCAATTCGTACTGCGAAAGGCCACTCATCTTGGCCGCCGTTGGAAGGGCGTAGTCGGCGGCAAGCCAGTCACCCTCGCGACACTCCGGCAAAGCCGAAAGGTCGACGATGGTCAGATCCATCGAAACGCGGCCCAAAACAGGTGCTTCGCGCCCCTGCCAGTTAAAGCTCCCGACATTCGACCAGCACCGTAGATAGCCATCGGCATAACCGAGTGCGAGCACACCGACGCGCATCGGTGAATTGGCTGTAAACAAGGCGTTATAGCCAACCTTGTCGCCGGGCTGAAGGTGGCGGACCTGCAGCACTGCCGCCTCGGGACGCACAACTTGCGCAATCCTGCCTGCGAGCTCGGGCCGTGCAACGCCGCCGTAAAGCGCGATGCCGGGGCGCGTCAGGTCGGCGTGGTACCTCTCCCCCAGCGCAATCCCCGCGCTGTTGGCAAGGCTGTAGCGCCGCGCCGGGACTTGTGCCCTCACCGCCTCGAAACGCAGCAACTGATCTTCGTTCTGCGCAACGTCCTCGTCGGCGCTGGCGAGATGGCTCAGGCAAATATCGACGTCCAACGCTGCAAGGACCGGGTCGCCAAGCTCTGCCACCGCAAGGCCGAGTCGGTTCATTCCGGTATCGACCATAAGGTGGCACGCACCGCCCCCGCTCTCCTGCCACAGCCGCACCTGATGCAGGCTGTTGAGCACCGGACGAACGCCGGTCGCCCGAGCAAAATCCGCCTCGGCAGCATTGCCAGGCCCGTGGAGGACGGCAATCTCTTGTGGGGGCACGAGACCAAGGATTTCCAGCACTTCCGACCAGTGCGCCACGAAGAAATCGCGACAGCCCGCCGCCGCAAGGACCGGCACTACCCGCGCAGCACCAACGCCATAGGCATCCGCCTTGACCGCCGCGCCTGCGGCGGCCTCCCCGGACAGCACATCGAGCGTCCGCCAGTTCGTGGCGAGGGCCTTGGCGTCGAAACCGAGGCGCAGTGAGGCAGGGGGCGGAAGGGTGATGTCAGTCGTCCGTGAAATCGGCGGGAAGCCCCGGCTTTAATCCCCATAGCGCGACGAGAAATGCAACCAGAACAATGACCCAGGTGTACCAGAGACCAGCGTAGGGATCGCCGGTTCGCGCGACGATGTAGCTCGAAATCAGCGGCAGGAAACCCCCGAAATATCCCGTCCCAAGATGATACGGGATGGACATCGAGCTGTAGCGGATGCGCGGCGGGAACATCTCCGACAACAGCGCCGCCACCGGGCCATATGTCGCGCCCGACATCGCCATGAGGAGGACCAGACCAACCAGCACGAGAGCGAGGCGACCGGCGGAAGGTTTCACTTTGGCGAAATCATAGCCGTAGGCCGACAGTTCGGCCTGAAGGGCCTTGGCCCTCGCTGCGGCCTTCCCGGTCCATGGATAGCCCTCGAGAGTTAGCGGTTTGCCTCCGACAGTTGCCGTGAAGTTACCCGTTTGCCTCAGAGAGTAGGAAATCCCCGACGCCGAGAGATCGGCGAGCAATTTGCCGCAATTGCTGCTCTGTTCTGCAGCGAAGGGACTGTAATCACACGAAGATCCCGACACGACCACGGGATTGCGCTCAGCTGCCGCCGCCAGTTCGGGATTCGCCGCGGAACCCAACAGCCAGAACGTCGGGAACAGCAGCAGCAACGTTACGGCATAACCGATGACGATGGGTTTCTTGCGCCCGATGCGATCCGAGAGGGCCCCCGCCAGCAGGTAGAAGACCATGCCGATGGCGCCGCCGATGCCGACGATGACTTCCGCGGTCGTGTCGTCCATCCGCATGGCGGACTTGAGGAATCCGAGGCTGGAGAACATCGCGGTGTACCAGATCACCGTCAGGCCCGCGGCAATGCCGAACAGGGCGATGAATATCCGGCGCTTGTTTCCGGGATAGGTAAAGCTTTCGACGAAGGGGTTGCCAGCGAGTTCCCCCTGCTCCTTCATCGCCTTGAAAACAGGGCTTTCCGACAGCTTGAGCCGCATCCAAAGCGACACCCCGAGCAGCGCGAGGCTGACAAGGAACGGCACGCGCCAGCCCCACGTGTTCCACACCGCCTCGCTCATCAGGCCCTTGCTCGTCAGCACGACCACGAGGCTGAGAACAAAGCCTCCGACCACGCTGGCCTGAATGTAGCTGGTGTAATAGCCCCGGCGACCGCCAGGAGCGTGTTCCGCCACATAGACAGCTGCGCCGCCATACTCGCCACCCAGCGCAAGCCCTTGAAGAACCCGCAAGAAAATGACGATGGCCGGCGCCAGCAAGCCGATGCTGTCGGCCGACGGGATGAGTCCCACCCCCGCCGTGGCGATGCCCATCAGCGTAACGGTGACGAGGAACGTGTACTTGCGGCCCAGCTTGTCCCCTAGGTAGCCGAACAGCACCGCGCCCAGAGGACGGAAGCCGAAGCCCACCGCGAAGCCTGCCCACACGAGCAGGAGCTGCAGCGTCGAGTTATCCGATGGGAAGAAGGTCCTGCCGATGATTGCGGCGAGCGTTCCGTAGATGAAAAAGTCATACCATTCGAACACGGTACCGGCAGAACTTGCGGCAATGACGAGGCGAATTTCCGAAGCGCTGGGCTCCGGCATCTGCCCGTTGGCAATGGTGGACGACACGCAGAATTCCCCCGACACGCATTTGTTGACGGGTGCTGTAGCCAAGGGCCGGCGCCTGCGGCAAGCCCTGCATTGTTTCAGGCCGATACAGCAGCCGAAAGCGCTGCCAGCGCCGCATCCCATGCCAGCAGGATCGCCGCATGCCGCGCCGGATAGGCACGGGCTGGCGCGAGCAGGGCGATCCCAGGCCAATCAGGCTCCGCGCCCTCGTCCGCCAGCCAATGGGCGAGCGCATTGCGCGCAGCGGCAATGTCGGCGCTGTTCCGTCCGTTGGCACTACGCGCAAAAATGCTGGCGGCTGCTTGTCCAACCGCACAGGCGTGCGGGCGCAGGGCAATGCGATCGATGTTGCCAGCAGCGTCGAGCGACACCCCCAGCTCAATCGCGCTCCCGCAACTGCGCGACCGGGCAGCACCCTGAAAAGGCAGGCTTTCCTCCCAGGGGTAATCGGCAAGCCCCATGGCAGCAGCGAGGATCTCGGGCGTGTAGAGCCCGCGGGCGCTCATGTCAGTCGCCCAGCACTTGCTGGCGCGCCTTGCGCTTTGCCAGTTCCTTCGCCTGCTCGGCAGAAGCCTCACGCCGTTCCGAGATCAGCGTAAGCAGCTCTTCGCTTGCGGCGTTGAGGAAGGGATAGGTGCGGGATTCGGTGATCCATTCCGGCCGGCCGTCTTCTCCCCAGACCAGATCGTATCCGAAAACGATGATGGAATAGCCAAGCACCACGATGATGAAGCCCTTCACCGCGCCGAAGCCGAAGCCGAGCAGGCGATCGATCGGGCCGATGGCCGAATCACGACTGGCATTCCCCATCCGGCGCGCAATCATCCGCGTGCCGAGATAGGGCACGATCAGCAGGAGGAAGAACGCCAGAACGCCAGCCCCGGTTTCGGTTGGCAGGTGACCGGCGAGCCACAACGTCAGTGGCTCGTGGAAGTAATGCACCGCCAGCAAGGCGAGGCACCACGCCGCCAGCGACAGGACTTCTTCGACGAAGCCGCGCATGAAGCCGCCCACGGCACCGATGCCGACGAGGATGAGAACTACGTAATCTAGGCCGGTCATATGCCCGAAAACCTATGAGCCGCCCATCACCCGGTCAATCAGATTTGGCAGCAGCTTGAGCGGGGAGTAGCGCAGGCCGTCGACCTTCTCGGCCCCTGCCTCAGGCCCGCAGCCCAGCCTGAAGCCGAGCTTGGCTGCTTCGCGCAGGCGCACTGGCGTATGCGCCACTGGCCTCACTTCACCGGCAAGGGAAACCTCTCCGAACCAGATGGACGACTGCGGCAATGGCCGGTCGGACAATGCGGAAATCAGCGCTGCGGCAACGGCAAGATCCGCAGCCGGATCGGTCAGCCGATAACCACCTGCGACGTTGAGATAGACTTCGGCGGTCGAGAAACTCAGCCCGCAGCGTGCTTCGAGCACGGCCAGCAACATGGCGAGACGGCCACTGTCCCAACCGACCACAGCACGGCGCGGCGTGGCACCACTGGCGAGACGGACGGTCAGCGCCTGGATCTCGACCAGCACCGGACGGGTCCCTTCAAGTGCCGGGAACACCGCGCTGCCCGCCACCTGATCCTCGCGTCCAGACAGGAACAGCATCGAGGGGTTGCCGACTTCCTCGAGCCCGGCCCCGGCCATGGCGAATACCCCGATCTCGTCGACCGCGCCGAAGCGGTTCTTCAGCGCGCGCAGAATGCGGTACTGGTGGCTGCGTTCGCCCTCGAAGCTCATGACCACGTCGACCATGTGCTCGAGCACGCGGGGGCCAGCGATCGAGCCATCCTTGGTGACGTGCCCGACCAGAACGAGCGCAACGCCGTTTTCCTTGGCGTAGCGGATCAGTTCGAACGCACAGCCACGGACCTGGCTGACAGTGCCCGGTGCACCCTCGATCTGGTCTGAATGCATGGTCTGAATCGAATCGATCACCAGCAGCGACGGCGGGTTCATCGAACCGAGCGTCGTCAGGATATCCCGGACCGATGTGGCCGCGGCGAGTTGGATGGGCGCTTTCCCCAGGCCCAACCGATCGGCTCGCAAGCGTACTTGATCAGACGCCTCTTCACCGCTGATGTAGACCGCGTCACCGCCAGCCATGGCGACCTTGGCCGATGCCTGCAGCAGGAGCGTGGATTTGCCGATGCCGGGATCGCCGCCCATCAGGATCGCGCAGCCCGGAACCAGACCTCCACCCAGCGCCCGGTCGAACTCGGCAATCCCGGTGCTTCGCCGGACCGGCAGGGCAACAGGCGCGTCGAGCGGAACGAAGGCCACCCGGCGCCCCCCGCTGGATAGATCATGCTTGGACGAGAAGATGGTTTCCGGCGCTTCTTCGGCCAGCGTGTTCCATTCACTGCAATCGGCGCACTGGCCCTGCCAGCGGGTGGTGACGCTGCCACAGGCCTGGCAGACGAAGCGACGTTTGGGTTTGGCCATACCCGCCAACTACCAGAACATAGATGGAACGCAAGACATCTGCTTACGGTTTGGCAGCGGTTGCCGGTATCGGTTTGCTAACCATGGTGTCTGGCATCATCCTTAACGCGCCATCAGGTATGCCCCTTAGCCATGGCTGCGCCGACCAATCATTTCCTTGGCATCGATCCCAGGATGTACCGCCACTTCGCGGTCATCACTGTCGCCATGTCGACAGTCGTCGCCGTCTTTGCTGATGGCGATGCGCAGGACGCCATGGCGCAAAGCCAGACGGTTGCCAGACACAATGCTGCGGAGACACGGGCGAGCAAGGCCAAGCTGACGGACAAACGCTCTGACCGGCGCAAGTCGGGCGGCGGCGGCTTCAATGGCCCCTACGGAGCGCCCATGGACGGCGGCGGTGGCGGTGACAGCAGCTACATCCCCGCCAGCATGGTGGTGACACCTGCCCCGATCATCATCGAGCTTGATCAGAAAGCGATGGCCCGCATGACACCCGAGCAGCGCGCTGCCTATCTGCGCAGGCTGGAAGAGGAGCGGCAAAAGCGGTTGGCGCAGGCACCGATCATGCCGACGCCTCAGCAGATCAGCGCACTGGCCGAGCAGTCAGCCGCCCGATCAGGCTCTGACAGCATCGACTGACCGCAAAAGGAAATGGTGCCCCTGGCCCGACTCGAACGGGCACGTATTGCTACAAACGATTTTGAGTCGTTCGCGTCTACCATTCCGCCACAGGGGCACTCCAGGGCACGGGCCTTAGCCAGTGCCCTGACAAAAGGTCAAGCGCTGCGAAGCGCTCCGGCCAGAAGCTTGTGCAGCTTTGAATGCAATGCGTCGTTTCCGGCGAGGATCGTCTCGTCGCAAATCGGCTGCGAACGTCCCTTGTAGTCGGACACGAAGCCACCAGCCTCACGGACCAGAAGGCAACCTGCTGCCGTATCCCAAGGATAGAGGCCCGATTCCCAGAAACCGTCAAAGCGACCTGCCGCGACCCATGCAAGGTCGAGCGAGGCGACGCCAAAGCGACGAATTCCCGCAATGCGCGGGCCGAGCTCGGCGTAGATTCGCACCCATTCGTTGATGTCACCGCGACCCGCGAAGGGTATGCCGGTGGCGATCAGCGCTTCATCCAGGTGGCGACGTGCCGAGACGCGCAGGCGGCGGTCCTGAAGCCAGGCGCCCTGCGACTTTTCCGCCCAGAAGCTTTCGTCGGTAATCGGCTGATAGACCAGCGCGGCAGTGACCTCGCCCCAGCCCTTCCCGTCAAGCGTCGGTTCCTGCACCGCGATCGAGATCGCGAAGTGCGGAATGCCGTGGAGGAAGTTGCTTGTGCCATCGAGGGGATCGATGATGAAGCGCGGCTTGCCCGGCTCACCGGCGATCTCGCCGCCCTCTTCCATCAGGAAGCCCCAGCCCGGACGCGCTGCACGCAGTTCGTCCCACAGGGTGCGTTCGGCGTGCTGGTCAGCCTTCGAGACGAAATCTGCCGGGCCCTTCTTGCTGACCTGAAGATGCTCGATCTCGCCGAAGTCGCGGCGCAGGCGTCCGCCCGCCTTGCGCGCCGCGCGCTCCATCACGCGCATCAGGCCGGAAATGGCTGCCATCGATCAGCCCACCTTGCCGACGTAGGTACGCTCGTAAACGTCGACGATGATGCGGGTGCCGCTGCCGATGTGTGGCGGCACCATGACGCGCACGCCGTTGTCGAGGATCGCGGGCTTGTAGCTGGACGAAGCGGTCTGGCCCTTCACCACGGCGTCAGCTTCGACGATGGTGGCTTCGACCTGATCGGGCAGCTGCACCGAGATCGGGCGCTCGTCGTACATTTCGAGAAGCACGGTCATGCCATCCTGCAGGAAGGCAGCGGCATCGCCGAGAAGATCGGACGGCAGCGTGATCTGGTCGTAGGTTTCGACGTCCATGAACACCAGATCGTCGCCTTCGGCATACAGGAACTGGAAGTCCTTGGTATCGAGGCGGACGCGCTCGACCGTGTCGGCGCTGCGGAAGCGGACGTTGGTCTTGCGGCCGTCGATGAGGTTCTTCATCTCGACCTGCATGAAGGCACCGCCCTTGCCGGGCTGGGTATGCTGGGTCTTTGCGACCTTCCAGATGCCCTTTTCGTATTCCAGGATATTGCCCGGACGGATGTCCACGCCGCTGATCTTCATGATGGAAAGAGCCTTACCGTGAGTATGGAAGCGCGGCCCTTAGCGGTTCGGGCCCAAAGCTTCAAGCGCGATTGCCTGAGGCAGGCGTGGCGTGCTAGCGCGGGGCCATGAAGCGCATTGTTGTTCTTGCCGTCGGGGTTCTTGGTCTTGCTGGCGTTGCCAACGCGGTGCCGGGCGGCGAACTCATGGTGCTGCCTAAAGGCGGATGGACTTGCGAAGTGCCGGGCGATGCCGCGGTGTTGCCGGTGGAAAGACCTGAGCTCGGTTTCGAGACGATCGCGGATTCGAGCTACGTGGCACCCGATGGTTCTCGCGGCACTTATCTGCGCTTGGCCGACAGGGTAACGCTCACCAGCGGCGTGTTCTCGGGGCGGCGGTTCCTGATGGATGGTGAGGAAATCCTCCGCGAACTCGGCCCCGACGATGCCCGGCTCAACCTTCGCTGCGTCCACGCGGGGCCGGTCAATCTCTCGACCTCAGGCTAGACCGACTGCGCTGTCCCGGCGCATGCGCCAGTAGGCGTAAGCGATGATCCCGCCAAATGCGATGATGCCAAAGGGCAGCGCTGCAGGGAAACTCTCGACCACTGCCAAGGCGTCCGGGTTGTCGGTTGCGGCGACGATCGCTGCATAAGCGATGTTGAACAGACTGTCGCCGACGATCAGGCCGGTGGCAGTTAGTACGCCCATCCGCTCGGCGAATTCGGGTGCGGACTGGCGCGCGGCCCAGCCATTGTAGAGGTGGCCCAGCACTGCGCCGACGATAACCATGATGGTCACCGAAGTCGGCAGATACATGCCCATGCCGACTGCGAGCGGTGGGAGCGAGCGGTTGCCGGTTCGCTTGAGGATCTCGTCGACGAAGATCACCCCTGCACCAATGGCAGCGCCGAGGCCGACAAGGTTCCAGTCGAGATTGCCGCCGAGGACACCTTGGGCGATGGCTGAAATGAGCGAAGCCTGTGGGGCAGACAGCGCGTTCTCCCCTGCCCCGGGCGCCCCCTGGAAACCGAAGGTGGAGTTGAGGAGGTCAAGGATGGGTGGGATCACCAGCGCGCCAAACAGCACCCCGAGGATCAGCGCGACTTGCTGACACCACGGCGTTGCACCGACCAGTTGGCCGGTCTTGAGGTCCTGAAGGTTGTCGTTCGAGATCGTCGCCACGCCGAAGACGATGGCGGTGACGAACAGGGCGAAGGCCACAAGCGCCTTGGTATCGTCCTCGCCCAGTCCGCGACCGAACAGGCCGAGGAGAAGAAGCGAAATGCCCAGCGCTGCCAGAATGCCGACGCCGGAGATCGGGCTGTTCGATGCACCGATCAGGCCCGCCATGTAGCCGCAAACAGAAGCGATGATGATGCCGGCGACAAGCACGTAGACAACCGAAGCGATCAACGAGAGGCCGAGGGCGCCTGCGACAGGGCCACCGGCAGCAAAGTCGGCGAGTAGCAACGCGATGGGAATCATCGAGGCAAGAATAGTACCGCCGACGATACCAATCGGAATGTCGCGTTCGGTCAAGTCGAGGCTGTCCATCCCGGCGCCGCTCCGGGCACGGTTGGCGGCGATGGCGGCGGTGACGCCCTTCACGATCGGACCGATCACCCGAAGCAAGGTCCAGATCGCGGCGACGCCGATCGTGCCTGCACCGATGAAGCGGATCTTCTGGCGGAAAACCGTGCCGACGAAGTCAGCGAGTTCGGTACTTGCTGGAACTCCACCTGCCGTAAGTTGCGGGAGCAGAATACCGAAGCTGATCACGATGCCGATCAGCATGGCAATGCCAACGGCAAGGCCGACGAGATGGCCGACGCCGACCAGGGCGAGAGACAGTCCGCCGGTCAGCATCGATCCGCCGGTGCCGATCTTGAACGCGCCGCCGACTTCCTCGACAGCGAGCTTCATCTTCGCAAGAAGTGGGTAGAATGCGGCAAGCAGACCGCCTGCGGTAACCGCAGCGAGGCCTTTGCGGTTTTCTTCCGCCCCGCCAACGCCAGCGCCAACCTTGAGCACTTCAGCGGCAGCAACGCCTTCGGGATAGGGCAAGTCCGATCCTGTAACCAACGCCCGTCGCAATGGCACCGAGTACATCACGCCAAGAATGCCGCCGACTGCGATCACAGCTACGGACTCCCAATAAGGGAAATCCGCCCACCATCCGACCATGACGAGGCCGGGCAGCACGAACACGATAGCCGAAAGCGTGCCGGCTGAACTGGCGATCGTCTGGACGATGTTGTTTTCCTGGATCGTTGCGCCGGAAAATGCGCGCAGGACGGCCATCGAGATAACCGCAGCGGGAATCGAGGTGGCGAAGGTCAGGCCAATGCGCAGGCCCAGATAGACGTTCGCGGCGGTGAACACGATCGTCAGGATCGCGCCCAGCACTACGCTGCGCAGTGTAAGTTCCCTTGGGGCCATGCCGCTCATTCGTGCTCCATCCGCGTTATCAGGCCGCCTGTCTTGCATGACGGGACGCGCATGGGAAGCCGCATCAGCTTACAAACGAAACCTTCGTCGAACCCGTGACCATCTGCGCAAGCCGGGCTGCATCCCAGTTGGTCAGGCGGACGCAGCCATGGCTTTCGGCGCGCCCGATAGTCTGCGGCTCAGGCGTCCCATGGATGCCGTAGTGTTCCTTCGACAGATCGATCCAGACCACACCGACCGGGCCGTTCGGACCTGGCGGGAGCAGATGCTCGCCCTTGCTGTCCGGCACGTCCCAGAACAGGCTGGCGTCGTAGGAGAACTCGGGGTTGTAGGATGTCCCGTTGATCTTCCAGTTTCCGAGCGGCAGGGGATCGTGGCTGGAACCGGTGGTCACGGTGAACACCCCCACCAGCTTGTCGGCCTTGTCGTAGGCTTCAAGTGTGCCCTTCGCCTTGCTCACGACAATGCGCGCAGCTTCAGGCTGCGCATCGCCGATGCCAAGTGTGGCGAGCGTGGCCAGCCAGCCCTTGTCCCTTACATTGGCCGGATCGATCCGGTCACCGCCAACGTTGGGCACGCGCAGCTGGAGTCCCGCGCGGTATGGTTCAGGCGGAAGAGGATTGGCTGTCGGCGGCTTGCGAGCCTCACGCTGGCGCACCGCGATTGCGCGAGCTTCGGCCTGTTGCGCTATTGCCGGATTGAGTCCGCGCAGGACTTCCGGCGTGGTGTGGAAGCGTTCGGCAAGCTTCTCCTCAAGCGATGTGTAGCCCATCGCGGGAAGCTTCGCCTGTTTCGCCGGATCTCTTGGCAGTGGCTCAAAGTGTCCCGCCGCGAAGTCCTCGGGAATCGTTACCAGTCGCGTCGCCGGAATGTTGGACCAGCGACTGAGCGCCTGCATAGTCGGAGCGTCGAACTCGCCGGTCGCGGGAAGGCCATTGGCCTTCTGGAAGCCGGTCGCGGCGTTGGTCGTGGAAAGACCGGTCTTGCCGTCGATCACACCCGGTGAAAAACCGAGCCGGTCAAGGACCACCTGGGCCTGCATGACCGGCCTTGCCGCATCTTCCGGCTCGGCCGACTGGCCCGGAGCGGGGTCTTTCGAGGCCATCGGGACGGTGAACGCCGGGGCTGTGGCCACGCTTTCACTGGGAGCAGGATCGGGCTTTTCGGAACTGCAGGCTGACAGCGCGATAGAGGACAGGACGAGCGCGGCGGCGGAAGTGCGAGGCATCGGGACTCCGGGTAATTGTCTCCACAATACCCGCCGACCGGCCCGTCAGTTCCGTCAGTCGTCCTCGGCCAGTCGCGGATTTGCCCGGATGGCGTCGAAAAACGCCGCCACGTTGGCAGCTTCATCCCCTCCCCACACCGCATTGCTTACTGCGAGGAAGTCTGCCCCTGCCTGCACCAGCGGTCCGCAATTGGCAGGTGTGATGCCGCCGATCGCAACGCAGGGCAGTTCGAAGATCGACTGCCACCATTCCAGCAGATCCAGCCCGGCGACATGCTTGGTGTCCTTCGTGCTGGACGGGAAGAACGCGCCAAAGGCAACGTAATCTGCGCCCGCCTCACCCGCATCCATGGCAAGGTGTCGGCTGTCGTGACAGGTCACGCCGATCTGGGCGTTGCGCCCCAGACGGTCCCGGGCGTCCTTCACGTCAC
This sequence comes from Novosphingobium sp., assembly GCA_046290865.1. GTDB lineage: Bacteria > Pseudomonadota > Alphaproteobacteria > Sphingomonadales > Sphingomonadaceae > Novosphingobium. The sequence continues at coordinate 36,376 of JBKBUD010000008.1, forward strand.
CATCATCCTGACCGAGGTGAACGCCATCGGCCCCGAGGCGCTTCGCAAGACTGATCGAGTCATTGACGATGAATGCCACTTCGCGGTCCGCGCAGATGCGCTGGAGCGGTTCGGCCAGACGCGCAGCCTCGTGCTCGTCCACGCCCTTTACCCGAAACTGAAATGCCGCCACCGGCCCTGCATCCAGTGCGCGCGCGAGCCTGTCCGGAAAGGTGCCAGCAACATCGAGCGGCGAGATGAGGTAGAGTTCGGAGGAAAGCTTTGCCATGCCGCGCCCCTTATCGGTTCGCTGGCGATGCTGCAACGTCGGTTCCGGAACGGTTCATCCGGCGGGAGCATTGTCCGCCCATGACCAAAGCCATTTACGCCTTGCTACCCGCAATCGCACTCGCTTCCTGCGCCGTCATTCCCAAAGTGGAACGCGCCGACGGCTTCGCCAGCATCGGCGAAACCACGCTTGTCGGCAGCGCAAAGGTCCGCCCGGATTCGCTGATCGAAGACAGCCGCTGCCAGATGAACGCGCGGTGCGTCTGGGCCGGACGGGTCATTGTCGAAGCGACGGTGATGCGCGGCGGAGCGTTCGAGACGAGGCGCTTCACGCTGGGCGAACCTGTTGATGGTCTGATGCTCGATACCGTCGAACCCGGCCGAATGACCGATACACAGCTCAAGCCATCCGATTACCGCTTCCACTTCAGCGTCGCGCCCTGAAGCAAAACGCCATGCCCCGGCTGTGCCGGTGGCGGCCAAACTCGCCCGAAATAAAACGCCCCGCCCCGGCTGTGCCGGTGGCGGGGCGGCCTTTCCGTCCTCTCAAACGGTAATCAGGCGGCGACGAGCGTCTTCTGCGTCGATCCCGTGTAGATCTCGTCGATTGCGGCAGCGAGCGAGGCATCGAATTCCGCGTCGGTCATCTGATGGCGCAGGTCTTCGAGCAGCGCGCGGCTGAAGCTGGCGATGATGCCGGTGTTCTTGGCCAGTTCGACGCAAGCCTCGGGACGCTTGTAGCCACCGGAGAGCGCAACGACACGCAGAACCTTGGGGTGCGAGACGAGCGGGTCGAAGGTGCACGGCACGATCGGCAGCGAAAGCTTGAGCATGACCTGCGTGCCATCGGGCAGCGCATCGAGGTTCTTGAGGATCTCGTCGAGCAGGATCGCATCGCACTCGGCGCGGGTCTCGCTCTTGATGTTCACTTCAGGCTCGATGATCGGCATCATGCCGTGGCTGAGGACCTGCTTTCCGACCTCGAACTGCTGCGCAACCACTGCGGCAATGCCTTCGCGGTTGGCCGAGTTGATGACCGAGCGTTCCTTGGTGCCATAGACGCCGAGCGCCTTCGAGCGGGTCAGCAGCTCGTCCAGCGTTGGCATGGGCTTCATCAGCTGCACGCCGTTGGCTTCGTCTTCGAGCCCCTTGTCGATCTTGATGAAGGGTACCACGCCCTTCTCGATCAGCGCCTGCGGGACAGGCTTGCCATCAACCGTGCCGTCCATCGTGCGCTCGAACAGGATCGCGCCGATGACCTTTTCGCCCGAGAATGCGTCCGAACGAATGATGCGTGCGCGCATCTCGTGGATCAGGCCGAACATTTCCTCTTCGGTCGTCCATGCATCCTGCGTCACACCATAGCCCGCCAGAGCCTTCGGAGTCGAACCGCCCGACTGGTCGAGAGCGGCAATGAAGCCGTTGCCGGAGGCCATCTTCGCGGTCATTTCGGTCGTGTTCATCAGCGGGTCCTGTTCTTCGCAGAAACGGCGGAATTCCGTCTCCGCATACCTATGCGTAAAAGCGCTTTTGAAAGACGCTCCCGATGATCGAAGAGCGTCTGAAACGGCGCATACCTATGCGGATAAGCGCCATAAAGGAGCGCGTGCCGCAGTGCAACACGCGCTCCCGAATCTTTTTAGCGTTCGAGCGCGGCGACGCCCGGAAGTTCCTTGCCTTCCATCCATTCGAGGAAGGCACCGCCCGCCGTCGAAATGTAGGTGAAATCGCTGGCGACGCCTGCGTGGTTCAGCGCGGCGACAGTATCGCCACCGCCCGCCACCGAGACGAGCGAGCCTTCCTTGGTCAGAGCCGCGGCGGTCTTCGCGAGTGCAACCGTGGCAGCATCGAATGGCTCGGTCTCGAACGCTCCCATCGGGCCGTTCCAGACGAGCGTGCGGCAGGTCTTGAGAGCATCGCCAAGGGCTTCAACCGCAGCCGGCCCCACGTCGAGGATCATCTCGTCTTCGGCGACCTCATGCACGTTGCAGGTGCGCAAGCTCGGCGGGTTGGCGGCGAATTCCTTCGAAACGACCACGTCGTAAGGCAAGTGCACAGTGCAACCAGCCTTGTCGGCATTGTCGAGGATTTCCTCGGCGGTGGACTTGAGATCGTGTTCGCACAGCGACTTGCCGACGTTCACCCCACGCGCGGCGAGAAAGGTATTTGCCATGCCGCCACCGATGATCAGGTGATCGACCTTGCTGACGAGGTGCTTGAGCACGTCGAGCTTGGTCGAAACCTTGGCTCCGCCGACGACGGCCGCCACGGGACGCTCGGGCTCGCCAAGAGCCTTTTGCAGCGCCTTGAGTTCGGCCTCCATGGCACGACCGGCATAGGCGGGCAGCACATGCGCCAGTCCTTCGGTCGAGGCGTGCGCGCGGTGCGCAGCCGAGAAAGCATCGTTGACGTAAATGTCGCCAAGGCTGGCGAAGCGCTCGATCACAGCAGGATCGTTCTTCTCCTCACCGCTGAAGAAACGGGTGTTTTCGAGCACCGCGATGGCACCGGGTGCAAGCGCCGCGACCGCAGCCTTGTCGCCTTCCCAGTCGATGTAGCTTACCGGGCGGCCGAGCACGTGCGAGAGCGGAGCAGCGAGCTTCTTGAGCGAGAACTCTTCCGAAGGCTGTCCCTTGGGGCGGCCGAAGTGCGCTAGGACCAGAACCTTCGCGCCCTTGTCCGACAGTTCGTTCAGCGTTGCGATTGTGGCGCGCAGGCGCGTGTCGTCGGTGACCACGCCGTCCTGCATCGGCACGTTGAGGTCTTCGCGCACCAGCACGGTCTTGCCGGCAATGTCGCCGATGTCGTCAAGCGTCTTGAAGCTCATTCCTCGATCCTCACTTCGTCGCCAATGGCAATGTCGCCATCGGTCAGTACCCGCCCGAGAACGCCGCCGCGCCAGTCAGGCATCAGCGCAAGTTTCAGGCCGGGCAGGATTTCGTCCATGCGGCTGCATGGGTCGCATTCGCAGGTGGTCTCGATGCGCACGGTCTTGCCGATGGCGATGACCTTGCCGGGTTCGCGCGGGAGGCGGATGCCCTGGACCAGGAGGTTTGCGCGGCGCACATGCCACGGCAGGAGACGGTCGGCCGAAAGCCTTAGTTCGGCCAGCGCCGCATCCCAGCTCTCGGCCTCGATCAGGGAGACCTGCCGACGACCGGACTTGCCGGGCCTGATGGCCCCGCGAAGATCACCGCGAACGCCAAGTTCGCGGCTGACCGAAACGTGATCAAGGGTCTCGATAGCCCCGCGCGGCCGATCGTGCCGCGCAATGCCACCAAGACGCCCGTTCATCTTACCAGTTCCTCAGAGGAACTTCGCCATCGCGCCCGCAGTGTCGAGCATGCGGTTGGAGAAGCCCCACTCGTTGTCGTACCACGACAGGACGCGAACCAGCTTGCCTTCGAGCACGGCGGTTTCGAGGCTGTCGATGGTCGACGAGTGCGAATCGTGGTTGAAGTCGATCGAGACCAGCGGCTCGTCGGTGTAGCCAAGAACGCCCTTGAGCGCGCCTTCGGCAGCAGCCTTGAGAACGCCGTTCACTTCCTCAAGCGTGGTATCGCGCTTGGGCGTGAAGGTCAGGTCGACGACCGAGACGTTCGGAGTCGGTACGCGAATCGACGAACCGTCGAGCTTGCCCTTCAGGTCGGGAAGTACCTCGCCCACGGCCACGGCTGCACCGGTGCTGGTCGGGATCATGTTCATCGCGGCAGCGCGAGCACGACGCGGATCGCTGTGGATCTGGTCGAGGATCTTCTGGTCGTTGGTGTACGAGTGGATCGTGGTCATCAGGCCACGCTCGATGCCGATCGATTCATGCAGCACCTTGGCCATCGGCGCGAGGCAGTTGGTGGTGCACGAGGCGTTCGAGACGATCTTGTGGTCGCCGGTCAGCTTGTCGTGGTTCACGCCGTAGACGACGGTCAGGTCAACGTTCTTGGCCGGGGCCGAGATCAGGACACGCTTCGCGCCGGCGTCGATGTGCTTCTGGCCGCCATCGCGGTTGGTGAAGAAGCCCGTGCATTCCAGCGCGATGTCGATGCCGTTGGCAGCATGCGGCAGGTTCGCAGGGTCGCGCTCCGCGGTCACCTGGATGCGCTTGCCATTCACGACCAGATCGTTGCCGTCGACCGAGACATCGCCCGAAAACGCGCCATGCACGCTGTCGCGCTTGAACAGCAGGGCGTTGGCCTTGGCATCTGCGAGGTCATTGATCGAGACCAGCTCAAGGCCGCAATCGGGCCGTTCGAGAATGGCGCGGGCTACATTGCGCCCGATGCGTCCGAAACCGTTGATTGCAACCTTGATCGCCATGTCAGGTATCTCCTGTTTGAATTACGAAACCCGCGAGAGGATCTGCGGGACAATCTTTTCGGCGGTGAGGCCGAAGTGATCATAAAGGACGTCGATGGGAGCCGAGGCGCCGAACGTGTCGATGCCGATCGACAGGCCATCGCCGACATACTTCTGCCAGCCCAGCGTGACGCCGGCCTCGATCGAGACCTTCAGCGCGTCGGCGGGAAGCAGGTCAGCCTTGTAGGCGGCGTCCTGTTCGTCGAACAGTTCCCAGCAGGGGAACGAGACGACATCGGCGCCGATGCCCTGCTCTTCCAGCGCCGCAGCAGTCTTCATCGCGATCTCGACCTCAGAGCCCGAAGCGAGCAACACGACCTTGCGCGCAGCCGTTGCCGAGACGAGACGGTAAGCGCCCTTGGCGCTCCTCATACCGGCATCGAAGCGGACGGGCGGCAGGTTCTGGCGGGTCAGTGCAAGCACCGACGGCCGATCTTTGTTGGCAAGCGCGATGGCCCAGGCTTCCGCCGTTTCGATGGCGTCGGCCGGACGGAACACCAAAAGGTTAGGGATCATGCGCAAGCTCATGACATGCTCGACCGGCTGATGGGTCGGACCGTCCTCGCCGAGACCGATCGAATCGTGCGTGAACACGTAGATCGAGCGGACATGCTGGAGTGCCGACATGCGCACGGCATTGCGGCAATAGTCGGAGAACACCAGGAAGGTGCCGCCGTAGGGAATGATCCCGCCATGCAGCGCCATGCCGTTCATCGCGGCGGCCATGCCGAACTCGCGAATGCCGTAATAGACGTAGCGGCCGTCGTAGCTTTCCGGCGTGAACGGCGCGGTCGACTTGGTCTTGGTGTTGTTCGATCCGGTAAGGTCAGCCGAACCGCCGACCATCTCTGGAACGTTCGCAGTGAACGCTTCGAGCGCCATTTCGCTCGACTTGCGGGTCGCAACCTTGGGCGGATTGGCGATCAGCGACTGGACATAGGCATCGAGCCCGGTTTCGGCCGGAAGATCCCCTGCCATGCGACGAGCAAGCTCGGCCGCCTGCGGGTCCGCAGCAGCACGCTTTTCCCACTCGGCGCGAGCCGCCTTGCCGGCCTCGGCCGACGAGCGCCAGTTGGCGAGGATGTCAGCTGGGATTTCGAACGGAGCCGAAGTCCAGCCCAGATATTCGCGAGCCGCCGCGATTTCGTCAGCACCAAGCGGAGCACCATGGACGTTGTGGCCGCCCTGCTTGTTGGGCGCACCCTTGCCGATCACCGTGCGGCAGGCGACCAGCGACGGGCGCGGATCGGCCTTGGCTTCGGCCAGAGCGCGGGCGATGTCGGCGAAGTCATGACCGTCGCACGAGGTCACGTGCCAGCCCGAAGCGGTGTAGCGCCCGAGGATGTCCTCGGTGGTCGAAAGCGAGGTATCGCCGTCGATGGTGATCTTGTTGTCGTCCCACAGGACATTCAGCCGACCAAGCTTCAGCGTGCCAGCAAGGCCCACCGCCTCGTGGTTGATGCCTTCCATGAGGCACCCGTCGCCGGCAACGACCCAGGTATGGTGATCGACCAGATCGTCACCGAACTGGGCGTTGAGATGACGTTCCGCCATGGCAAAGCCGACGGCCATGGCGAGGCCCTGACCCAGCGGGCCAGTCGTGCATTCGACGCCAGGGATCAGGAAGTTCTCGGGGTGGCCGGCGCAGACACTGTCGATCTGGCGGAACTTGCGGATGTCCTCCATCGTCGGGCTTTCGTAGCCCGTCAGGTGAAGCAGCGCGTAGATCAGCATCGAGCCGTGACCGGCCGAGAGGATGAAGCGGTCCCGGTCGGACCACTTCGGCGCGGCCGGATCGTGCTTGAGGAACTGGGTCCACAGCACCGTCGCCACGTCGGCCATGCCCATCGGCATGCCGGGGTGGCCGGAATTGGCTGCCTGAACCGCGTCCATGGCAAGCGCACGGATCGCGTTGGCCATGGGAGCCAGCGCGGTGGAATCGCGTGTCATGCTGAAAAAGCCCTTCCCTGCGTGCGGCCAGACGGCGCTGACCGCATGAATCCGGTGATTCGGAGCGGGGCCTCTTTGGTCACCATGTGCCCTAGGGTCAAGGCTGCCGGACCCGGTTCTTTGTTGCAGGTGCACAAGGTGGCGTTTTGTCCAGCGGTTTCCCCGGCCGTTTGCCGCCAGACTGTTGCGCGAGAGCGGCAATGTGATAGCGTGCACGGCCATGGCGACTGAAGCTCTGGACGCCGCGCTGGACAGGCTCGAGCAGGCGCTCGGACGGGTCGAGGCCGCGGTTGCACAACAGGAAACGCGTGACACCGGCACCGAGGGTGAGGAGCTTGCGCTGCTCAAGGTTCGTCACAGGCGTCTTAAGGACACGGTAGCGCAGGAATTGCGCCAGCTCGATCTCCTGCTGGCAGGTTTGCCCAAATGAGCCTCACATCATGAGCAATGTCAGCCTGCCGATCGGCGGTCGCAATTTCGCGGTATCCTGCGCCGATGGCGAGGAAGCGCATATCGAAATGCTCGGCCGCATGGTCGACGAGCGTGCGCGGAAGATCGGCGGCCAGCAGAGCGAGACGCGAATGCTGCTGTTCGCGGCGCTGATGATGGCCGACGAACTCCACGAAGCGCACAGAGCATCACCCGCGCCCGTCGCTGAGCCATCGCCTGCCCCCACTCCTGCTCAAATCGATCCCGCCGTGGTCGATCGCGTCAACACCTTGGCCGCGCGCATTGAAAAACTCGCCGCCGCCCTTGAGCAAGGCCCTGTTAGCGCCTAACTAGGCCATGACGGGATCTGCCCGGCACGCGCCGCATGAACATCCCTGAGGCTATAAGCAATCCAAGGGGGCTGCCCCTGCCTGGGATCCTGGTCCCGGGTAAGCGGTCCCCACCTGACGTCGAGGCGTCAGAGGATTTTCCGAGCAACCGACCCATGGTGGGCCCGTCACCCCCTTCCCCTTTCAAGACCCGGAGCATCCCGTGGAAGCCAAGAATGCGCTGCGCACTGAATTGAGGGCGCGGCGCAATGCCCACGTTGCATCGCTGGATCCGCGCGTGAAAGCCTTGATGTTTCGCCGTCCGCCCTCGCCGGTCATGGCGATGATACCGGAAGGTGCGACGGTGGGCATTTATCCAGCCGGACCGTCCGAAGCCCCCGCTACTGCGTACGCGCAGGTCCTGCATGAAGCAGGACACAAAGTGGCCTTGCCGTGGTTTGCCGACCGATCATCGCCCATGGTCTTTCGTGAGTGGACGTCGCCATGGGTGGACGAGTTGCTCGAACCTGGCCCTTGGAAAGGGATCGCGCAGCCGGCTGGCGACGCAGCGGAAGTGGCGCCGGATGTACTGTTCGTGCCGCTCGTTGGCTTCAGCGCGGATGGAGGCCGTCTCGGTCAGGGCGGCGGACATTACGACCGCTGGCTCGAGGCGCACCCTGCTGCCCTTCCCATCGGATTGGCCTGGGACTGCCAGTTGGTCGACGACCTGCCCCGCGAGCCGCATGATGTTCCCCTTCATGCCGTGGTAACCCCGACGCGAATCTATGGACCGTGGGAGCGAGAAGCATGAAGCAGGACTATCAACCGACCTGGCGCAAGCCGGTGGGCATTCTCGCGCTTGTTGCGGCGCTGACGATCTACGCGTTCGGTGTTGCGGCAATGTCCGACATGATCGGTCAGTGGCACGTCCTGCTGCAGACCCTCGCCTACATCGTGCTCGGCACGATCTGGCTGCTTCCGCTGCGGCGCTTTCTGATCTGGATGGAAACCGGGCGCTGGGGCTGATTGCCCCGCGCTTGTAACTTGCCGCTGCTGTTAGAAATTCCCAAGGTGGCGCGAGTGACGGGACTTGAACCCGCGACCCTCGGCGTGACAGGCCGATACTCTAACCAACTGAGCTACACCCGCGTGCCCCTTGGGAGCCGCGCCTCTATGGCAGGCGGCCGATGCTGTCAACGGGCTTGAAAGCAGGAAGTTTTCCACAGCCGAGGTCGCCGACCGCAGGCAAAGAAAAAGGCGCCCGAAGGCGCCTTTTTCATCTTCCCAATGGCGCGAGTGACGGGACTTGAACCCGCGACCCTCGGCGTGACAGGCCGATACTCTAACCAACTGAGCTACACCCGCTCACCCTTGGGAGCGCCGCCTCTATGGCAGACTCTTCAGGCTGTCAACGCTCTTCGAACGTGTTTTTTGCCTGTGTGCAATTTCCTTGTCTGACGAAATCACTGTTAACATTTCTGGTACTTCCAGTTACGGCTTTTCCCTTCACCGACCCATTCCACCGCCTGTGCAATACGCTTGTCGCGCGTGGCATCGGTCTTCGCGTCGACGATCCATTCGATGTACTCGCGGCGCTGGCCGGGCGGCATGGCGGCAAAGCGCTCACCCAAAGCGGCAGCGTCCATTGCAGCGCGGAAGCTGTCGGGCATGTCTGGAACGGGCTTGAGCGACTTCCGGGGCTTGGCAGGCATCGGTGCTATAAGGCGCGCAACAGCGGCCTGCAGACGCTCGGCCACAATTCTCTCGTCCGGAAACTCGTCCAGCGAAGCAATCTTGCGGAATGGGCCGGTACCGCCCTGCTGCTCGTCATGATGGAAGAACACCGAGACATGGCCCTTGAAGGCCGCCATCCCGGCCAGGTTCTTTCCGCCGAGGGTAAAGTGCGGCATGCCCCACTTGATCGCTTCAACGCAGTCCGGCACTTCGCGGTGCACCAGCGCGCGAAACCGCTTGAGGATCGGACGGGCGAACGCACCGGCCTTGGCAATGTGCTCGTCGATGCGCGGATCGGTAGTCGGCATGGGCACCTCCGATCCGCACACCTACCACATCAGTCGGCGAGCAGCAGCACCGGCGTTTCGATCAACTTCTTGATCGCCTGAACGAAGCTCGCGGCATCGTGGCCGTCGACTACGCGATGGTCGCAGCTGATCGAGATGTTCATCAGCTTGCGCTTCTCGATCCGCTCGCCGCCCATGCCATCGGGCACGAACATCGGGCGCTCGATGATCCGGTTCGGGCCGATGATGGCCACTTCCGGGCGGTTGATCACCGGGGTCGTCGCCACGCCGCCAAGCGGTCCCAACGAAGTGACGGTGAGCGTCGAACCAGAAAGCTCCTCGGACTTCGCGCTACCACTGCGTGCAGCTTCGGCAAGGCGGCCGATCTCGCGCGCGAGCTGCCACAGGTTCAGGCTCTGCGCGTTGCGGATCACCGGAACCATCAGGCCGGCCGGCGTCTGCGCCGCCATACCCAGATGCACCGCACCGTAACGCGTGACGATACCCGCCTCGTCGTCATAGCGGGCGTTAATCATCGGGAATTGCAGCAGGGTGCGGCAGATCGCGGTGATGAGCAGCGGCAACATCGTCAGCTTCGGCTTGTCGCCACGGCTGCTGTTAAGCTGGTCGCGCATCGCTTCGAGCGCGGTCACGTCGCATTCCTCGACATACGAGAAGTGCGGGATGTGGCGCTTGGATGCCGCCATGTTCTCGGCAATGCGGCGGCGCATGCCGATGACCTTGATCACCTCGTCGCCGCGCTCTGCACCGGCCGAGCGATAGCCGCCCGTGGCATTGTAGGCGAGGAACTGGTCGAGGTCGGCATGGCGTACGCGTCCTTCCTCGGATGGACGGACCTCGGACAGGTCAATGCCGAGATCCCGCGCGCGTTGGCGGACAGCAGGGCTAGCGAGGACCTTGGCATCGTAGCCACGCCGGACCGGCTCTGCCGCCTGTGCGGGAGCAGCCTTGGGCGCCGCTGGTGGTGGCGGAGGAGGTGGCGGCGGCGGTGCAACTGCTTCCACTCGCGCCACGTCACCAGCGTCCGGCGTCTCGACTTCGATGCGCTCTTCAACGACCTCCGCCGTTGGGGCGGGCGCGGCAGCAGGCGCGTGCGCCTCCCCTTCCCCTTCGGTCTCGATCACGACCAGCGCCGAGCCGATCGCCACGACATCGCCGACTTCACCAGCAATCGAGACAACCTTGCCCGCAACGGGGCTTTCCATCTCGACCGTGGCCTTGTCGGTCATCATGTCGGCAAGGCGGCCGTCTTCCTCGACCATGTCGCCAACCGCGACATGCCAGGCGACAATCTCAGCCTCGGCAATGCCTTCACCGATGTCGGGCAGGCGGAATGTGTAGGTTCCCATGGCTTCAGGCTTTCGTCAGGCGGTCGATGGCCTCGCCGATGCGGACCGGGCCGGGGAAATAGGCCCACTCGAGGCTGTGGGGATAAGGCGTGTCGAAACCGGTCACGCGCTCGATCGGCGCTTCGAGGTGATAGAAGCAGCGCTCCTGCACCAATGCCGAGAGTTCTGCGCCGAAGCCGGAGGTGCGTGTCGCTTCGTGGACGATCAGGCATTTCCCGGTCTTTTCCACCGACTTTTCCACCGTTTCGATGTCGAGCGGAACCAGCGTGCGCAGGTCGATGATCTCGGCGTCGACGCCCTTCTCCGCACAGACCGCTGCAGCCACGTGGACCATCGTGCCATAGGCCAGCACAGTGAAGGCATTGCCCGGACGGACAATGCGCGCCTTGCCCAACGGGATCGAATAATACCCCTCCGGCACCGCGCTGTCCGTGTGCTTGCTCCACGGCTCGACCGGCTTGTCGTAATAGCCGTTGAACGGGCCGTTGTAGATGCGCTTAGGCTCGAAGTAGATCACAGGATCGTTGTCCTCGATCGCCGCGATCAGCAGCCCCTTGGCGTCATGCGGGTTGCTCGGCACGACGGTCTTGAGGCCGGCAACGTGCGTGAACAGCGCCTCGGGGCTCTGGCTGTGGGTCTGCCCGCCGAAGATACCGCCACCGAACGGCGAGCGCACCGTCATCGGCGCAATGAACTCACCCGCTGAACGATAGCGCAGGCGCGCTGCTTCAGAGACGAGTTGGTCCAGCCCCGGATAGATGTAGTCCGCAAACTGGATCTCGGGCACCGGACGCAGACCATAGGCACCCATGCCGACGGCTACGCCGATGATCCCGCATTCGCTAATCGGCGTGTCGAACACGCGCGTCTTGCCGTATTTCTTCTGCAGGCCCGCCGTTGCACGGAACACGCCGCCGAAGTAGCCGACGTCCTCGCCCATCACGACGACATTGGGATCACGCTCCATCATGATGTCGAGCGCATCATTGATCGCCTCGATCATGTTGAGGCGGCGGGTCGGAGCCTCGGCGAGGCTGACCGGGGATTCTTCGTAGGTCATGCTTCTTTCCACTCTGGCCACTTGACCCGACGCTCGTGGATGGCCTGCTCGCTCTGTTCCTGAAGGTGCCAGGGCAAGTCCTCGAACACGTCCTCGAACATGGTGTGGAAGGGATGGTGCAAGCCATGACCCAGGATGCCGTTCTTCTCGGCCTCCTTGGTCGCCGCCTTGACCATCTCCATCAGTTCGCGGTCCATCGCGGTATGCTGGTCTTCGGACCATTCGCCCAGCGTGATCAGGTGTTGCTTGAGCCGATTTATCGGATCGCCCAGCGGCCATTCCTCGCGCTCATGCGCCGATCGGTACTGTCCCGGATCATCCGAGGTGGAATGCCCTTCGGCACGATAGGTAAAGTGCTCGATCAGCGTCGGGCCAGCATTCGAACGCGCCCGGTCAGCCGCCCACTTTGTCGCGGCATAGACCGCCAGCGGATCGTTGCCGTCCACCCGCAGCCCGGCCATGCCATAGCCGATGGCGCGCGCCGCAAAGGTCGTCCGCTCGGCGCCGGCAAAGCCTGAAAAGCTCGAGATCGCCCACTGGTTGTTGACGACGTTGAAGATCACCGGCGCGTTGTAGACGGTGGCGAAGGTCATCGCCGAATGGAAGTCCCCCTCCGCCGTCGATCCTTCGCCGATCCAGGTCGCCGCAATCCGGCTGTCGCCCTTGATCGCGCTGGCCATCGCCCAGCCCACCGCCTGCGGGTACTGCGTGGCGAGATTTCCGCTGATCGTGAAGAACGATGCCTCGCGCGCCGAATACATGATCGGCAACTGCCGCCCCTTCAGCTTGTCCGCCCGGTTCGAGTAGATCTGGTTGATCATCTCGACGATCGGGTATCCGCGCGAAATCAGGATGCCCTGCTGCCGGTAGCTCGGAAACACCATGTCGTCCGAAGCCAGGGCCATGGCAGGAGCAACCGAAGTCGCCTCCTCGCCGGTGCACTTCATGTAGAAGCTGGTCTTGCCCTGCCGCTGCCCGCGATACATGCGGTCGTCGAACGCCCGCGTAAGCGCCATGGTGCGCAGCATGCGGCGCAGGGTTTCGGCTTCCAGCTTGGGATCCCACGGTCCGACCGCGCGATGATCATCGCCCAGCACACGGACCAGATCGAAGCAGAGGCCCTGCGTTTCGGAAGCTGCGCACTGCTCGTCCGGCCGAGCCTGCGCCCCTGCCGGCGGTATCTCGAGATGCGAATAATCGACCGCGTCTCCGGGCCGGAACTTCGGTTCGGGCACGTGGAGCGAGAGCGCAGGCATGTTGCTGCGCATGCCGCCATTCGTTCCGCCGCTCATCCTGCGAACGCCTGCATTTTCGACTCTCCCGCACCGAATCACTCTTTGCACATGCAAAAGTGTTACAGATGCAAAGTTATAGACGCGTGTTATTTTATTTCACACGCCTTTTCGAGTCAATCGCAGGCCTAGACGGCAACAGGAGCAGAAAGATGGCCCTGCGGCGCGTATCCGGACACTTCGAAATCCTCGATCCGGTATCCGAAGATCGTATCCGGTCGGCGCAGGATGGCAAGGCGCGGATCGCCCTCCGGTTCCCGGGAAAGCTGCGCTTCGACCAGTTCCGCATGATTGAGATAGAGATGGGTATCGCCGCCCATCCAGACCAGCTCGCCCGGCTCCAGATCGCATTGCTGGGCAAGCAGCCGCAGAAACAGCGCCGCACCCCACAGGTTGAACGGCAGTCCCAGCGCCACGTCACAGCTGCGCTGGTAGAGCAACCCGTTCAAACGATTCCCGCTGACGTGGAACTGGTAGGTCTTGTGACATGGCGGGAGAGCCATTGCGTCCAGCTCCGCCACGTTCCAACCCTCGACGATATGACGCCTGCTCCCGGGATTGTTACGCAGCGAATGAACCAGATCGGCAACCTGGTTCACGCCTTGAGGGCGCTCCCGGAAGAGCCCTTCCCCTGCAGGCTCGTAGACCGGCCAGTTGACCCACTGCTTGCCGTAGACCGGCCCCAGATCGCCCCACTCCCTGGCAAACGCCTCGTCCGCGACGATACGCGCCGAGAAGTCAGCCCGGGAAACATCCGAGCCTGTCGCCTTGCGGTAGCGGTCGAGCGGCCAGTCGGTCCATATCTCGACACCCTGCGCGCAAAGTGCGCGGATGTTGGTGTCACCGGTGAGAAACCACAGGAATTCGCGCGTGGCGGTTTTCCAGTACACGCGCTTGGTGGTCAGCAGCGGCACCCGTCCGTCGGACAGGTCGAACCGCAACTGCGCACCAAATACGGAGCGCGTGCCAACGCCGGTCCGATCCACGCGCTCGTCACCGCCCTCCCAGATCTCACGCATGAGATCGAGATACTGGCATTCATAGTGGCGAGCGGAATCGGCGCGTTTCGACATGGCCTTGCCTCTATCGCCCCGCCGAGAGCGGAGCAAAAGAGCGCAACGGAAAAAACTTGTTCCTACCCGCTTGCCAGTCTCGGAACTGCCTCGTATAGGGCGCCCCTGCCTCGCAGCCGGGTCACCGGTTGGCGGATCGGTCGGGGAATAGCTCAGCCTGGTAGAGCACTGTCTTCGGGAGGCAGGGGCCGGAGGTTCGAATCCTCTTTCCCCGACCATTTCATCCTCAAGGATGATCGAAAGGGCGGCCTTCGGGTCGCCCTTTTCGTTTGTCCGGCGCGCACAGTTCGTCGCCGCTGCTGCACAAGTGCCTCATTCTGGCGGGAAATACCGCTCCGGAAATCGCAAACGGGCTTTCGCATCGGAACAGTTGCCCCGACCTTGTGCGGGCATTCTCTGCAACTGGACAGGATACCTATTGTGAAAATCCGCAATCTCACCGTTGCCCTTCTCGTCGCCTCTGCTCCCTTCGCCACCGCAGCAAACGCCCAAGAGGCGGCTGCAGCCACCGATACCGCTACAACCGCTACAACGACCGCTGCCACGCCTGCGGTCGGTGCCACCGTCTACGACGCCAGCGGCGCCGAGGTCGGCAAGATCAAGAGCGTGAACGCGCCCAACTTCGTCATCGACACCGGCAAGAACACAGCCACCCTCGCGCTGACGGCGCTCGGCACAGGTCCCAAGGGTCCGGTCCTCGGCATGACCAAGGTCGAACTTGATGCTGCTGCCGAAAAGGCTGCCGCTGCGGCCAAGGAGGAAACCGCCGCTGCGATCGTTGCCGATGCACCGGTCTATGCCTCCGACGGCACCACCCAGCTCGGCAAGGTTGCCGAAGTGACCGACACTGAATTCGTGCTCGATGCCGGAGCCGTCCGCGTGAAGCTGCCGAAGACCTCGGTCGCCAAGGGTGCTTCGGGTCTGATGATCGGCATGACCGCCCAAGGCTTTGCCGATGCCACCAAGAGCGCTGAAAAGAGCGCAAGCGCGGGCGCCGCAAAGTCTGCCGGCAAGTAAGCCATTCAGGGAGCGGGCGGCGCTTTTCCCCCTTTTTGCGCCGCCCCAACCCGTTTTGGCTATCCACCTCTGAGTAGCTGCACGCCCCAATCGCGCTCGAAAAGATAGAGCAGGACCCGCGCAGCCTCGCCTCGCGGCGAAGACAGTCCGCCGTCACGCTCCATCAGAAGCCGCGCGTCGTCGTGCGCCAGCGGCAGCAACCTCGCGATCTGCTCGAAGTCCGCAACCTTGAAGGGGGTATCGCCGGACTGACGAGTCCCAAGCAGTTCTCCGCCGCCGCGCAGCCGCAAGTCCTCTTCCGCCAACCTGAACCCGTCCTGCGTCTCGCGCATCAGCGCCAGACGTTCGCGCCCGGTCTCCGACAGCGCCTCGCCGCGCAGCAGCAGGCAGGTCGATTGCTGACTCCCCCGCCCGACGCGCCCGCGCAACTGGTGCAGCTGCGCCAGACCGAAACGCTCGGCCTGCTCGATTACCATCAGTGTCGCATTCGGCACGTCGACGCCGACTTCGATCACCGTCGTCGCCACCAGCAATTGCGCCTCGCCCCGGGCAAAGCGCTTCATGCCCGCGTCCTTGACCTCGGGCCGCAACTGGCCATGGACCATGACCACGGTATCGCCGAACCGCTCCTTCAGCGCCGCATAGCGGGCCTCAGCCGCGGCTATGTCCTCGGTCTCCAGTTCGCGCACCATCGGGCAGACCCAATAGGCTTGCGCCCCCTTGGCAATGTGCCGCGCCACCCCTTCCACGACATCGGCAATCCGCTCGGTCGAGATCACCCGCGTGTCGATGGCCTGACGCCCGGGCGGCATTTCATCGAGCCGCGAGACATCCATCTCGCCATACTGTGCCAAGGTCAGCGTGCGCGGGATCGGCGTTGCCGTCATGGCAAGGCAATGTGGTGTACGCCGCGCCTTCTGCGTCAGCATCAACCGCTGTCCCACGCCGAAGCGGTGCTGTTCGTCGATCACCACAAGCGCGAGATTGCGATAGGCGACCGCCTCCTGAAAGATCGCATGGGTGCCGACGCAAATGTCGATCGATCCATCAAGCAAGCCCATCAGGATCGATTCGCGCGCCTTGCCCTTGTCCCGCCCGGTAAGCAGCGCGATGGTCACGCCAGTGCCGGCGGCCATCTTGTTCAGCGTCTCGAAGTGCTGGCGGGCAAGGATTTCGGTTGGCGCCAGCAAGGCCGCCTGCCCGCCTGCCTCCACCGCAATCAGCATCGCGTTGAGTGCCACCGCCGTCTTGCCCGAGCCGACATCGCCCTGCAGCAGCCGCAGCATCGGCGCGCCCTGCGCCATGTCGCTCTCGATTTCGGCAATTGACCGCTTCTGCGCCCCTGTCAGCTCGAACGGGAGGTTGAGCTTGGCGCGCAGCCTGCCATCGCCGTGCAAGGGCGTGCCTTTCTTGGCACGGTTGCTCTCGCGCACCAGCATCAGTGCGAGGCTGTTTGCCAGAAGTTCGTCGTAGGCCAGCCGGTCCTTGGCCAGCTTGTTCTCGGCTTTGTGCGCCGCAGGCAATGCCTCGTGCCACGCGGGCCAGTCCATCCGCGCCAGCAGCCCCGGTTCGATCCATTCCGGCAGCTTGGGCAGATGCGCCAGCGATTGCGTCACCAGCGCCTGCACCCGCCCCTGCGTCAACCCTTCGGAAAGCGGATAGACCGGCTCGTTCAATTGGCCGAGCATCCCGGCGCTGTCTTCGCTGACATGATCCGGATGGACGATCTGCCAGGTCTGCCCGAACTGGTCGAGCCTGCCCGCAACCCAGCGCTTCTCGCCCAGAGGCAGCTGTTTCTTGGCAGTATAAGCCGCGCGCCCGAAGTAGGTGAGCGCCACGTAATTGCCCACCGCATCCTCGGCCATGACTCGGAACGGCCCGCGCCCGGCCGACTGTCGGTAATCGCGCACCGTCAGCGGAAGGACGATCTGCTCGCCGAGGCCCGCCTCATCGAGATTGGCAACGGCCCGCCGCAACACCCAGCGATCGGGCAGATGATAGGCAATGTCCTTGACCCGCGTCAGGCCCAGCTTGTCGAGCGGACGGGCCAGTCCCGGTCCGACGCCTTTCAGGCTCGAACTTTCGGCAAAGAGGGGATTGAGCAGGTCGGGACGCATCGTCTGCCCGACATAGGCTGCAAGGTCGGCTTTCGCCAATGCCACGCCATGCGAAATTCACGGCCAATTTTGACCCAGCGCATGGTCGCACCTGCTCCCCGGTGCTTGAGTCCTCTCGCAGTCAACGAGAACAGGAGCCGAAGATGCTGATCCCCCACGGAACCGTCATTGCCGTCGTCGATGGCAAGGCATGGGAACTTTACCGCAACGCCGGGACCGAAGCCGCCCCGGAACTTGCTGCGATGGAAACCCCCGCACTCGTCGAACACAACCATTCCAGCGGCGGCAGCCACGCATCGCCGCACCAGCAGGACGAGACCGCCCACTGCGCCGCTGTGGCCGATTGGCTCAACCGTCAGGTGCAGGCGCACAAGATCGCCCAGATCGTGCTGATCGCCCCGCCCCGCGCACTGGGCGAACTGCGCCATGCGCTCAGCAAGGCGACCCAGCAGGCCATGATCAAGGAACTGGCCAAGGACATGGTCGGCCGTCAACCGAACAACATCATCGCGGCGCTGCGGGGCAAGTAACGCGCGCGGTCAAGCGATGGGGCATTCCTGCGCGGGGGAAGGACGGCGCCGGGATGCCCTTTTGCATGGGGCCTGCACCCTTGTTTCGCCGGGCCGATGGGCCTAACGGCAAGCCATGACCGAGCCTGCCCCCGCCACGCCTGATAGCCTCCGCCGCATCCACTTCCGCGCCTGGCATCGCGGCACGCGCGAAGCCGACTACATGATCGGCTGCTACTTTGATCGCTACCACGCCACGTGGACGCCCGAGCAGGTCGCCTGGTTCGAGGACCTGATCGAGGAAGACGATGTCGAGATCATGGCCTGGGCCCTCGGCACCCAGCCCGTCCCTGCGAAGTACGACGGTCCGATGATGGACGCCATGCGCAAGCTCGACTACGTCGAAATCCCGCGCTGATTTCGAGCTTCGCGCGTTAAGCCTGCCATGTCCGACCTGACCCGCATTCTCGGCGCGAAGACGCCACTGACGCTTTCCTCGGTCGCACGCGGTGCGCAGCCGTTGGTGCTGGCCGACCTTGCCCGCGCTGCCAGGGGCCGTGCGATCTTCATCGCGCCCGATGAAGCCGCGATGCGCGCGATCGTTGAAAGCGCCGCCTTCTTCGCGCCCGACCTCGAGGTCATCGACTTCCCGGCTTGGGACTGCCTGCCGTTCGACCGTGCCTCGCCCGCACTGTCAGTAAGCGCCCGCCGCCTCGCCGCGCTCCAACGCCTGCAGCGCAAGCGCTCTGGTCCGCAGCTTTTCGTCACGACAATCAACGCCGCGCTCCAGCGCGTGCTCACCCCGTTCCGAATCCGCGAATCTACCCGTCTGCTCTCTCCCGGCACCGAGATCGGCCGCGAGAGCCTGATCGCGCTCCTGCAACGGCAGGGCTATTCGCGTACCGATACGGTAGTCGATGCCGGCGAATACGCCGTGCGCGGCTCCGTCTTCGACATCTACCCCTCAGGACTCGATCACGGCCTTCGCCTCGATTTCTTCGGCGACGAACTCGAGACACTGCGCCTGTTCGATCCGAACACGCAGCGCTCGGTGCAGCCTGTCGAAACCCACCTGCTGCTGCCTGCCAGCGAGGCTCTGCTCGACGACGACAGCATCAAGCGTTTCCGCAGCCGCTACCGCGAACTGTTCGGCGCCAACGCCACCGGCGATCCGCTCTATCAGGCGATCACCGACGGCCGCCGCCTTGCCGGCATGGAGCACTGGCTCCCATTGTTCGAAGACCGCCTCGTCACGCTGTTCGACCATCTGGCCGGAGACGACCTCGTCCTGATCGACACGACGGCAATCAAGGCCGCCGAACAGCGCGTCGCCGATATCGCCGACTACCACCAGTCGCGCCTCGATTCCTCGTCCAAGGCCCCCGGCAGCTACCGCCCGCTGTCCGAAACCGCGCTTTACCTGTCGCGCGACGAGTTCGACCGCGCGCTTGCAGGCTGGCCGGTCCACCGCACCACCATCTTTGCCGAGCCTGAATCGAAGCAGGTCGTGGACTTCGGCTTCAGCTCCAGCCACGATTTCACGCCCGAACGCGCCGCAGCCACCTCAGGCGGCACCAACATCTACGAAGCTGCGGCCAAGTACATTTCGGCACTGGGCACGCGCGGCAAGAAGCCGATCATCGCCGCCTACACCGCAGGCTCCCGTTCGCGCCTCGCGTCATTGCTCGCCGAGGCGGGCAAATTCACGCCCCAGATGGCCGAAACCTGGCAGGAAGCCCTAGGCCTCGCCGCGTCTGGCAAGCCTGCAGCCGTTGTCCTTCCGCTCGAACAGGGCTTCGCCAACGATGACCTGGAACTGCTGACCGAGCAGGACATCCTTGGCGACCGCCTCGTCCGCCGCAAGAAGAAGCGCAAGGACGCCGACGCGTTCCTTGCCGAACTCTCCGCGCTCACCCCCGGCGATCTCGTCGTCCACATGGACCACGGCATCGGCCGCTACCTCGGCCTCGAAGCCATCGGCGTGGGAGATTCCCCGCATGATTGCGTCCAGCTGGAATACTCCGGCGGCGACAAGCTCTACATCCCGGTCGAGAACCTCGACGTCCTCTCGCGCTATGGCTCCGATGCCGAAGGCGTTGCTCTCGACAAGCTCGGCGGAGAGGCTTGGCAGCGCCGCAAGGCGCGGATGCGCGAGCGCATTCTGGAAATGGCCGGCCACCTCATGGCCACCGCCGCCCAGCGAGCCCTGCGCCAGGGCACGGTCCTGCCCGTGGACCCCGCCAGCTACGGCCCCTTCGTCGACCGCTTCCCATGGGACGAGACCGAGGACCAGGAACGCGCCATCGACGATGTGTTGAGCGACATGTCCGAAGGCAAGCCGATGGACCGCCTCGTCTGTGGCGACGTCGGCTTCGGCAAGACCGAGGTTGCCCTGCGCGCCGCCTTCGTCGCGGCGATGCAGGGCGTGCAGGTTGCCGTCATTGCCCCGACCACGCTGCTCGCGCGCCAGCACTACGCAAACTTCGTCGAACGCTTCAACGGCTTCCCGCTTGAAATCGGCCGCCTCTCCCGCCTCGTCCCCGTCAAGGAAGCCGCGGAGACAAAGGCAGGCCTCGCCAGCGGCAAGGTCGATATCGTCATCGGCACCCACGCTCTCCTGTCCAAGTCGGTGGAGTTCAAGCGCCTCGGCCTCGTCATCGTCGACGAGGAACAGCGCTTCGGCGTTACCCACAAGGAAAAGCTCAAGGAACTGAAGGCGGACGTCCACGTCCTCACCCTAACTGCCACGCCGATCCCACGCACGCTGCAGATGGCGATGTCGGGCCTGCGGGAACTGTCCACGATCCAGACCCCGCCGGTCGACCGCCTTGCCGTGCGCACCTACGTGATGCCGTGGGACGACATGGTGATGCGCGAGGCTCTGCTGCGCGAACACCAGCGCGGCGGGCAGAGCTTCATCGTCGTGCCGCGCATTGCCGACATGCCCGATCTTGAGGAATGGTTGCGCCTCAATGTCCCGGAAGTCCGCTTCGTGACGGCACACGGCCAGATGAGCCCGACCGAGGTCGAGGATCGCATGGGCGCGTTCTACGAGAAGAAGTACGAAGTCCTGCTTTCGACCACCATCGTCGAAAGCGGCATCGACATCCCCTCGGCCAACACCATCGTCATCCACCGCGCGGACCGCTTCGGCTTGGCCCAGCTCTACCAGCTGCGTGGACGCGTCGGTCGTGGCAAGATCCGCGCTTACGCCTATCTCACCGTGCCGGAGGACATGGCCCTGTCCGAAGTCGCGGAAAAGCGCCTCAAGGTCCTCGGCGACCTCGACAGCCTCGGCGCCGGCTTCCAGCTTGCCAGCCACGATCTCGACATCCGCGGTGCTGGCAACCTGCTGGGGGACGAACAGTCCGGCCATATCAAGGAAGTCGGCTTCGAACTCTACCAGTCGATGCTCGAAGACGCGATTCTTGCCGCCAAGGCCGGCGACATCGGCCTGGCGCGCGAGCGCGAGGCGCTGAGCCCGCAGATCACGCTCGATGCACCGATCATGATCCCCGAGGACTACGTTCCGGACCTTGCCGTGCGCATGGCGCTCTACCGCCGCATGAATGACGCCGAAGGCCCGGATGCGGTCGAGGCGCTTGCTGCCGAGATGATCGACCGCTTCGGGCCTCTACCCGGTCCGACGCAAAACCTGCTGCGCCTGATCGAGGTCAAGCGACAGGCCATCGCCGCCAACATCGCCAAGATCGACGTCGGCCCCAGGGGCGCGCTGGTCAGCTTCCACAAGGACCAGTTCCCCGATCCGATGGGCCTGATCGGCTATGTCGAGCGCCTCAACGGCGTTGCCAAGTTGCGCCCGGACAACAAGCTCGTGATCACCCGTGCCTGGGGTACTGCCGAAGGACGTCTCAACGGACTGGTGCAGATGACCAAGGGCCTTGCCGCCATCGTCAATCGGGCCAGGAAGAAGGCCGCCTAAACCAGACCATCGACCTCGGCAGCACTCACCGGCCCGGATCGAAGAAAGCCCTGGAATGTGTCGCAGCCCTCGGCCTGCAGCACCGCGAGCTGTCCCTTCCGCTCCACGCCCTCGCATACGACCTTGAGACCCAGAGCCCGTGCCATCGCCACGATTGCGGTCAGGATGGCCCTGTCGCGCGGATCGCTGTCGGCGTCGCGGACAATCGATGCGTCGAGCTTGATCGTGTCGACTGGCAACGCCTTCAGGGTCCGGAAGTTCGCATAGCCCGTGCCGAAATCGTCAAGGGCAATGCTGACGCCCGACGAAGCGAGGGCCGCCAGAGCAGCTGCCGAATGGACAAAGTCCGCAACCAGCGCGTGTTCGGTCACTTCCAGCGTCAGCCTCTCCGGCGGAAAACCCGTCTGATCGAGCAACTCGCCAAAGTCTGCAGCAAAGGCATCGTTCGCAAGATCCTCCGCTGTCACGTTCAACGACAGTGCCAGTGTCTCCCAGCCTGAAGCAAGGGCAAGCGCCTTGCCCGCGATGTGTCGCGAAAGCTGAGCCACGTGATCGCCGCGCTCGGCAATGGCGAACAGCGTTTCCGCACCGATCCGCCCGAGTTGCGCGTGATCCCACCGCGCCAGCGCCTCGACACCCACCAGTCCACCGTCCGAAACCCGATATTGCGGCTGGAACACGATCCCGATCTCGTCGCGCGCCATGGCGCCGATCAGGTCAGCCTCGAGGCGTGCGGCGCTACGACCCCGTGCGCGGTGTGATCCGTCCGCCCACAGAATGCGGCGCCCCGCCTGCTGTTGCACCGTACCGAGCGCCTGGTCGAGGCGGTCGATCAATGCAGCACCGCCCTCGCCGGGCTGCCCGCGCAACAGGGCAGTTCGCGGCACAAGATGCAGCACGTCACCGCGCATCGGCAGTGCGCGCGAGATGCTCCGGGTCAGCGCTTCGGCCAGCCATTGCCAGCGCTCGCGACTGATGGATCCGGCAGCGGCAATGAGGAACTCGCCACCTCCTACACGGGCGACCAGCGCGTCCGGGCCAAGCTCTTCGGCGGCGAAGTCAGCAATCCGTCTGGCGATCTCGGCAATCACGCCGTCACCACCGGCGTGACCATAGGCAAGGTTTACCGAGCGAAGCCGGTGCAGGCCGAGCAGCATGGCATGGACGAACTCCTGCTCGTGTCGCTCAAGCCAGAGCGAGGCGTAGCGCATCCCGGGCAAGCCAGTCAGCGGATCGCGCCCCTCATCCATATCGTTCAAGGCCATTCGGTGCGGCATCGCTCCACCATAGCCTGCCAACCTTGCCAAACCGTTCTCCTGATGCGGTTGACGCTTCAGGCTTTGCTTTTGTGCATTGCGCCGATGCGGCCGCGCCCATATCTCCCCAGCGAAGAATACCATGCGCCGGATTGGGGGCTTGAAGACAGATGCCGGATTTTGCCCGTCTTGCCCTGCTGGCGTCGCCAAGCGAACGCGCGCAGGATGCCTATGAGACCCTCCTGAAAAGCCGTGACTGGTTGCCGATCGAAGAGGCCGACGCTGCCGTGGTCATCGGTGGCGATGGCTTCATGCTGCAGACCCTGCATGCGATGATCGACCTTGATCATATCATCCCGGCTTTTGGCCTCAATCTCGGCACGGTCGGGTTCCTGATGAACAAGTACCGCTCGAGCCGCAGCATCGAGGAGCGTCTCGCCAAGGCGACTCAGATCTCGGTCTCGCCCTTGCGCATGACCGCGGTCACCAACACCGGCGACGAACACTCCGTTTGCGCGATCAACGAAGTCTCGATCCTGCGTGAAACGCGTCAGACGGCGAAGCTCGAAGTCAGCGTCAACGGCAAGGTGCGGATGCCGGAACTTGCCTGCGACGGTGTGCTGGTCGCAACCCCGGCAGGGTCGACAGCCTACAACCTCTCGGCCAACGGCCCGATTCTCCCTCTGTCCTCGAACATGCTGGCGCTCACTCCGATCAGCCCTTTCCGCCCTCGTCGCTGGCGCGGTGCGATTCTGCCCGACACCTACGAGATCGTGTTCAAGGCGCTCGAATCGGTGAAGCGCCCGGTCCTCGTCGTGGCCGACCAGAAGGAAGTGCGTGATGTGCGGGAGGTACGGGTCAAGGCATGGCCGGAGCACCGCCTGACGCTGATGTTCGACCGTGGACAGAGCCTCGAAGACCGCATCTTCGCCGAACAGTTCATGGTCTGAGAGAAAATTGAAAACAGGTGCTTGCCAAACCGGAATCGCCTGTTATTAGCGCGGTCCTGCCTCGGGAGACTGAGGCTGCTCCCTGATAGCTCAGCGGTAGAGTAGGTGACTGTTAATCACTTGGTCGTAGGTTCGAATCCTACTCAGGGAGCCATTTCTTTCCATTGGATCAGCGCTTTGCGCTTCAAGACGCCCCATCGTTCGGTGGGGCGTTTCTGCGTATGGTGCCGTCGCCCTTTGGCTTGCCTCGCCAGCTTACCTCCCGCACCGCGTTGTCGGAGATGAGGCAATAGGGATCGAGCGTCGTGTTGCCGAGATCGCCCCGGATCACGATGCTCTGCCGCGTCAGGGAATTGAACGCGATCACGACGTGGCTCTGCGGATTGGTCAGCTGGCTGGCGATATGCGCGTGATTGTCGGCCGGCCCGTTGCGGTTCTTGTTCACGAAGGTGTTGTTGACGGCGAAGAAGTCCGCACACCCGCCGCTGCCGGTGAAGAACAGGTCCTGCGCGACAATCTGCGTGGCCTGATTGTCCATGATCACGACGTTTTCCTTCACCGCGCCGGTCGCGTTCTTCTGATAGAAGTCCGCATGGAGGTCGAAGTAACTGAAGACCCGGAGCGGCTTGCGTCCTAGCGGCAAAGGGCCCCAGGCGCCGATCGTGCCCGCCGCCTGGTTGGACGCGGCCAGATACCTGTTGTCGATGACGCGCGCGGACCAACCCGGCAGGCCATTGAGCCATCGCGCCACGCCGGCAAAATCGTAGTTCGTTCCGGCGAAGTGGACTGCATCGCCATTGCCAGTCGCAAAGGTGCCCACGATCGTGCCATCCACCTTGGCCGTGAACACCCGTGATGCAGCCAGATTGTTGCCCGAACAGGCAAGCGTCGCTTCCCCCTCACCTGCGAAGCTGACGTCGAGCGCCGGGCGATAGACGGTCCAGTCCTCCGTCGTGTCCCACTCGTCGACGCGATTGCCGTAAACGAAAAGGCTCTCGGTAAACACGTCGAACGCGCCGCGCTGCAGCGTGCAATTGCGCGCCAGCGAGCACTGGTACATCGCATTGTGAAGGTTCGTCGCCGTCACTTCGGTGAACCACGGCCAGTCGCGCACCACTTGGGCAATCGGTCGCGCGCCCTTTCGCCACAGCGCTGCCCGCCCTGCCGGATCGCTGTTGGTCATGGTACAGCCATCCAGCCAGTGTTGCCGATTCGTCGGGCGTTCGTGATAGAGCTGGAACACGTTCCGGAAATCGAGCGTCA
>JBKBUD010000096.1:0-7334 GCA_046290865.1 Novosphingobium sp.
TGCGCAGATGCTGGCAGGGTTCGAAGAAATCGAAAGGCTGGTGAAGCTCGAGAGCCGCGCCCTGTCGATCGACACCGGCGAAGCCGATGCCGCCGCGATCGTCGCGCGCCTCGTCGAACAGATCTCGCCGGTGCTGGCCGCACGCAACGTCCGCCTCGCGGTTGCCATGCCGCCCCTGCCCGTCCCGGTCAGCTTTGCCGCAGAGGAGATCGAGCGCACGGTCTGGCGGCTGCTGTCGGTCATCGCGACCAGCGTGGCCCCCGGCGAGCGGATCACCATCGCGCTCGATACCGGATCAGCCGCGGCGTCACTCGCCATCACGCTCCCCGCCTCGCTTGCCCAGTTGGACGACACCGCCCTGTTTGCACCCGATGCGCCGATGGGCGGCGGCTCGCTTGCAACCTCGGCGATGCTCGGCAACGGCTTTGCCCTGCGCCTTGCCCGCGCCGAATTCGAGGCAGGCGGGGGTGGCCTGCGCCGCGAGGGCACCCGCCTTGTCGCCGAATTGCCGCTTGCAGATCAGGCTACGCCCTTGCGCCGGGTGGGCGAAGGATGAGCGAGCCAGCCGCATCCGTCCCCCGCATCCTGCGCCAGCCTGGCCCTGCCGATTTCGTCCAGTTCGCGCCCGACTTCGGCACGCGCTTCGTCGTCACGGTCGATACCGAGGAAGAGTTCGACTGGAGCAAGCCGCTCGACCGCACCAGCCACGGCCTCGATCACCTGCCGCGTCTCGCCAAGTTCCAGCAGTTCTGCGAGGGCCTGGGCGTCGTGCCGATCTACCTCGTCGACTTCCCGGTCGCCAGCGATCCGCGCGCGGCCGAAGTCCTGAGGCCGGCCGTGAGCGCAGGCCGCGCCGAGATCGGCGTCCAGCTCCACCCATGGGTCAGCCCGCCGCACGAGGAGGACGTCACCGTCCACAACAGCTTCGCCGGCAACCTGCCGCGCGAGCTGGAGCGCGCCAAGTTCCGCAAGCTGCGCGACACTATCGAGCAGGCCTTCGGCGTCGGCCCGATGATCTACCGCGCCGGCCGCTACGGCGTTGGCCCCAACACTGCCGAAATCCTCTCCGAATGCGCGATCGGCATCGACACCTCGGTGCGCTCGCGCTTCGACTACAGCTCGACCGGCGGCCCCAACTTCCGCGATCACCCCTTGCGTCCGTGGTGGATCGATCGCCGCAACGGCCTCATGGAAATGCCGCTGACCACGGTCTTTGCGGGACGCCTGCGGCAACACGGCCCGGCGCTCTACCCGGCGCTGTGGCGCGTCCCCCGCCTGCGCGGCGCGCTTGCCCATCTCGGCCTGCTCGACCGTATCCCGCTCACCCCCGAAGGCGTCACCCTCGACGAGGCGCTGACCGGCATCGACATGGCGCTCGATGACCAGCTGCCACTGCTGGTGTTCTCGTTCCACAGTCCGTCACTGCGCCCCGGCCACACGCCCTACGTGCGCAGCGAGGAAGACCTCGACCTGTTCTACGACTGGTGGCGCGGCATTTTCGCCTATCTGGCGCACAATCGCGTCCGCCCGACGTGTGTGCGCGAGATCATCGCCGCCGCACAGGTCTGAAAGCAATCTTGCCAACCCGCCACCGCCCCGCTAGCGGAGGCGGCGATGGGCCTGTAGCTCAGTTGGTTAGAGCTGGCCGCTCATAACGGCTAGGTCGCGGGTTCAAGTCCTGCCGGGCCCACCATCACCCCGCGCCGACAATCCCAGATGCTGGGCGAGCTCCTTGAGATCGCGCGACGATCCTTCACCCACCAGCCCCGGCACGCTGCCGGCGATGCGCAAGCTTCCGCCCTGAACCTCAAGCCGCGTCGCCTCGATCACCGCCAGCGAGGCTGCACTCATCCGCCGACACAGCCGCGCGGCCAGCCCCTCGGCGCGCGCCAAGCTTCGGAATATTCCTGCCCTTGGGAAGCGCCGCCCTGCGCCTGCTTGTTGGGCAAGTTCCCGCCGTTGCCCAACGCCCAGATGCGGCTGTGCTCGAGGAAGCGTTCGGGGCAGCGCGGGCTATAAGGATCGAACTTGAGGTCCTGCCAATCCTCCCCGATCAGCATTCAGGCAAGGACAGTTAGAGAATGCAGGATATCGCCAGATCATTCCTATGCTTTTACGTTGTCTAGAGGCTTTGATTTATCGGAAAATAAAAAGCCAACAACGGTTCCAAATATTGATCCTACAGCTCCGGCTTCGAGAACATTCTCCAAGGAAAGAACGACAGCTGCCGGAACAACTATACTGAGTGCTGAGAATCTCAGAGCAGAGGCTCCCAGCCCACGCCCGGATTTTACTCTTTGCCAAATGATAGACACGACGCAGATCGGAATAGTGA
Organism: Novosphingobium sp.; assembly: GCA_046290865.1. Taxonomy (GTDB): domain Bacteria; phylum Pseudomonadota; class Alphaproteobacteria; order Sphingomonadales; family Sphingomonadaceae; genus Novosphingobium. Next base: position 2,336 of record JBKBUD010000096.1, read on the forward strand.
GCGCCGCAATGACTTCAACGATCGATCTTGCGTCCATTTCATCCCCCTAATGATAATCTGGATGTTGAACCAAGCTGGTGTTGTGGTCAATTTCCTAATTGCGCATAATCTGACGCAATGACGTCCTCTGGTGCAAGTCTGGTGATAGCATAGAGAAAAGTTTCATTTTGGCACCTTCGGTACTGCTTTAAAACATGCTATTCAATAGTAGTCGCGCAGTCACTCGGCCTCGCTCTTTTGCAACTCTTCGTCGTCGATCTGCCGTCGCACCTGCGCGGTGATCCCCGCCACCGAAATATGACGAAATTCAAATCCCTTGGCGCGACTCGCCCGATCCGGCGCAAGGCTCTTGAGCGCACTCACGCATTCCGACGGTTACCCATGAAACGCGGCCTCTTTCGTACGATCGACAGCTTCCTGGGCGAATGTGCCCGCGTCCACGAGGACGCAGGCGACGCGTTCCCCTACCTCCGCCCTGACCTGTACCGCCTGCTCGGCTTCCAACCGGCCTACGAGGACCTGCCATTGGTCCCCGCGCAACATTTGCCCGACCCCCGCGCCCGCTGAACGCCGCACCGTCAGTTTTGTCAGGGACCGGTCGCGAGGCTGTGATGCGGACTAACTGCTTTCATCACCGGGCCGCTCCTCGCGATCGACGCGCAGGACCCCCGCTCGCGCACATCGCGCAGCGCCCTTTCAAGCTGGAAGATCAGGCCGTCCACCCCTTCTTCGGAATCGGCCACCAGCATCGGCTGATGCGTCCAGCCCTGCACGCTGCCATCGGGCGCGTAATGGACCTCATGCAGACCGAAATACGTCCCATGGTCGATCACGCGATTGTTCCAGGTCATGTCCACTCTCCATCCTCCAGAACGGCAGAGTGGTACCGGCGACAGGATTCGAACCTGCAACCCGGCCCTCATGAGGGGCTTGCTCTACCGTTGAGCTACACCGGCCCGCGAAAAGCGGTCAGCGTATTATTCGGGAGCAGACAGAGGCCATGTCGGCAGCCTAGCCGCACCAGCGGCGTCAGGCAATCGCGATCGTACAGACCTCATGCCAAGCGCAGACGTCCCGGCGTTCCCTGCAACGTTTCGCTTGGCCTGCCGCCACCTTCGCCGTAGCGTTCCACCTTCGGCATTGGCTTGGGAGGGGGCTGTGGTGCGAAGGCTTTTCGGGATCGTCCCGCTGCTTGCGGCGCTCGCCGCCAGTTCCGCAGATGCGCAATCGACCGGCCTCGGCGAAGTGCTGGTCAACGCCAGCCGCAACGATGCCCGCTTCTGGCAGAAGGACCGCCCCGTCGTGGGTCTGCGGCGTCAGGCCGATGGGATGGTCATGAACCTGACCATCGTCTCCGACACCCGCGATGCTCTCACGCGGGGAAAGGAGATCGACACCGCGCTGCTCGCCGCCATCGATCGCGCGGCGGCCTCCGGCTTCCAGCTGGTCACCGGCAACGTCCAGCTCGAACCCGTGACCAAGGCCAACTACACCAGCCTGCCGCAGTTGCCCGCGGGCCGCATCGATACCAGCAAGGTCGAACTGATGGTCCGCGGCAAGCTCGAAGGGTCTTCACGGGCGACTCAGGAGCGGCTCAGGGCGTTCATCGGTTCGCTCAAGGGCAATGGCCGCGCCACAGTCGAGACGACGGCAGTCACTTCGCTCAGCGTCGACAACCCGGACCAGTACCGCGAGAAGATCCTTGCCCTGGTCGCAGAGGACGCGCGCCGCACCGCCGCCATCTTCGGGCCGGACTTCACCTTCTCCGTCTCCGGTGTCGACGGGCAGGTCAGCTGGACGCAGGCCAGTCCGGTCGATGTCTTCCTCTACATCCCCTATCGCTATGCGATCACTCCCCGGCAATCCGAAGCGAGGGTCCCGCAATGATCAGGCCATCCCTGTCGCTTTTCGCCGCACTCGCCATGCTCGCCGCACCCCTGCCGCTGGCGGCGCAGGAGGATGATGGCATGGGCGAGGTCATCGTCACCGCCAATCGGCGCAGCGAGAGGCTGCCCTCGGTGATGACCAGCTTGCCCTATCTCGACCGCCGCCCTGCCATCGGCCTGCGCCGCGCCGCCGACGGCGTTGTCCGCCGGATCGAGATCGGCTCGGACTCCCGCAGCGAGGACATGCGCCGCAGCGAAGTGCAGGCCATGTTGCTCGCCGCGCTCGACCGCGCCAGCCGCGAAGGCCTCAGCCTCGTCACCGGCGAACTCGAGGTCAAGGAAGTCACCCGCGAGAACTGGCGCACCCTGTTCCCCGCCCTCGCCAGCGCGTCTGCCACCTCGGATGACGAGGATGATGACGACAGCTATGACGATGATGAGGACGAAGGTAACGGCAAGGTCCAGCCCGGCTTCGAGGATGACGGCAGCACCGCCACCGCACGGCTGATGATCAAGGCCAGGCTCACCGGCACCATCGACGATGCCCAGCGCAAGGTCTCAGCCTTCGTCAAGGCCGTGCCCGCCACCGGCCGCTCCGAGATCCGCCAGCTCGGCACAATGGCGCTGACCATCGTCAATCCCGAGCAGTACCGCGACGAGATCAACGCCCGCATTGCCCGCAGCGCGCTGCAAGCCGCGAGCCCCTACGGCGCCGGCTATGGCGTCGAAGTGACCGGCCTCGATCGTGCCATCGCCTGGGCGCAGGTCAGCAATACCGAGGTCTTTCTCTACATACCTTACGCCTTCACCGTGCGGCGCTAGGCCAGCCGCACCGTTGATGGGTTTCAACTCCGCTTGCCACCACCGGGCAAACATGACAGGACCCCGCGCGCCCGATCCAACCTGATTTCCCCCCTGATTTTCCCAAAGCGGACGCCTGTCTTTTCCCATGCTTACCATCAACGGCATCACCGTGCGCCTTGGCGGACGCGACATCATTTCCCGCGCTTCGGTAGCGGTGCCGCCCCGCGCCCGCGTCGGTCTGGTCGGACGCAACGGCGCGGGCAAGTCCACGCTGGTCAAGGCGATCATCGGCGAGATCGAGCCCGACGAAGGCGCCATCGAGATGCCGCGCCGCACCCGCCTCGGCTACCTCGCGCAGGAAGCGCCAGCCGGTAGCGCCACGCCATTCGAGACCGTGCTTGCCGCCGATGTCGAGCGCACGCAGCTGCTCGCAGAGGCCGAGACCTGCACCGACCCGAACCGCCTCGGCGATGTGCATGACCGCCTGCTCGCGATCGATGCCTACAGCGCCGACGCCCGTGCCGCGCGGATCCTCATCGGCCTCGGCTTCGACGAGGAAATGCAGGCTGCCCCGCTCGACAGCTTCTCCGGCGGCTGGCGCATGCGCGTGGCGCTCGCCTCGCTGCTCTTCTCCGCGCCTGATGTGCTGCTGCTCGACGAGCCTTCGAACCACCTCGATCTCGAAGCGACGCTGTGGCTGGAGAACTTCCTCAAGGCCTATCCCGGCACGCTGCTGCTGATCAGCCACGAGCGCGACCTGCTCAACAACGTGGCCGACCACATCGTCCACCTCCACGCCGGCAAGCTCACGCTCTACCCTGGCGGCTACGACAGCTTCGAGCGGCAGCGCAACGAGCGGCTGGCGCAGCAGGCGGCGGCGCGTGCGGCGCAGGAAGCGCAGGCCGACCGGCTCAAGGACTACATCGCCCGCAACTCCGCCCGCGCATCGACCGCCAAGCAGGCGCAATCGCGCGCCAAGATGCTCGCCAAGATGCAGCCGATCGCGGCGGTGGTCGAGGATCCCTCGCTCAGCTTCGACTTCCCCGACCCCGAGGAACTGCGCCCGCCGCTGATCACGCTGGACCTCGCGTCCGTCGGCTACACCCCCGGCAAGCCGGTGCTGCAGCGCCTCAACCTGCGCATCGATCCCGATGACCGCATCGCGCTGCTCGGCCGCAACGGCAACGGCAAGACCACGCTCGCCCGCCTGCTTGCCGCGCAGCTCGCGCCGATGGGCGGGGCGATGACGGCGACGGGGAAGATGCAGGTCGGGTACTTCACGCAGTACCAGGTCGAGGAGATCGCCGATGGCGGCACCCCGCTCGAACTGATGACGCGGGCGATGGAGGGCAAGAGCCCGGCCGCCGTCCGCGCGCAGCTGGGCCGCTTCGGCTTCTCCGGCAACCGCGCCACAAGCCAGGTCGGCACGCTGTCGGGCGGTGAGCGCGCGCGGCTGGCGCTGGCCCTCGTCACCCGGGACGCGCCGCACATGCTGGTGCTCGACGAGCCGACCAACCACCTCGATATCGACGCCCGCGAGGCGCTGGTGCAGGCGCTCAATGCCTACAAGGGCGCGGTGATCCTGATCAGCCACGACCGGCACATGGCCGAACTGGTAGCCGACCGCCTGGTCCTCGTCGACGGCGGCACCGCCAAGCCGTTCGACGGCAGCATCGAGGACTACATCGACTTCATCCTCGGCCGCAACCAGCCCAAGACCGAAGGCGGTTCCGAGCCGCAGGCCAAGGGCGGCGGGGCGCAGCAGGACCGCAAGGCGCGGGCCGCGGCGCGCGAGACGTACAAGGCGCTGCAGAAGGCCCAGAACGAGGCCGAAAAGCGCGTTGCCAAGCTGCAGGCCGAGCTGGCGCAGATCGACCGCGCGATGTTCGAACCCGCCAGCGCCGCGCCCGAATTCGCCAAGCTCACCATGGGCGACCTGTCGCAGCGGCGAGCCAAGGTTGCGCAGGCGCTGGAGGAAGCGGAACTGGCGTGGCTGGAAGCTGGCGAGGCGCTAGAGGACTCTGGTTCAGGGGCCAACTGAGGCTCGCTGACAGGAGCGCCGGAGCCGAGGTTCCGCACCTCAGCGCGCGCAGGGGTTTACGGGGTTTACACGGTTCAGAGGTGGTTTGCCCGCCCCAGTTCCCGTCATCCCGGCGCAGGCCGGGAGCCATCGCGGTCGTCGGAGCCATGACGCCAGCGGCGTGGGCCCCGGCCTGCGCCGGGGCGACGGGGGTGGTGGGGGACTCCGCAATAGATTCAGCGTCATCCCGGCGGAGGCCGGGAGCCATTGCGCTCGTTGGAGCCACGAC
>JBKBUD010000097.1:0-7217 GCA_046290865.1 Novosphingobium sp.
TTGCCGGAAGTCGATGGCCTGTTCATCGCCCTGCCCGACGATCTCTTCGCGGGCCTCAGCCTTGCACAGTATCTCGGCATCCACCCGCGATTCACCGACAACAATCGCGCCGGCGGCGCTTCTTTCATGAGCCACCTCGTAACGGCCGTGATGATGCTCGATGCCGGGTATCTCGATTGCGCGGTTATTGCCTATGGCGCGAACCAGCGCTCGTCCGGCGGCAAGCTCTCCACCCCCGCCCGGCCTGACCGGTGGGACGCGCCCTATGCGCCGATGTACCCGCTTTCCTTCTACGCCCTCGCCGCCGCGCGCCACATGCACCAGTACGGCACGACGCGCGAACACCTCGCCGAAGTCGCCGTCGCCGCGCGGCAATGGGCGAACACCAACCCGGAAGCCTTCGCCAAGGGTCCGCTGACGATCGAGGACTGCCTCTCCGCGCGCCTGATCAGTACGCCGATCTCCGTGCGCGATTGCTGCCTTGTCACAGATGGAGGCGCCGCCCTCGTCCTGACCCGCACCGACCGCGCCCGCGACTGCCGCCGGCCGGCTGTCCCGGTCCTCGGCGCGGCAGCGGCCACTTGGTACAACTCCATCACCCAGGCCGAGGACGTCACCATCACCGCCGCCGCCGAGTCCGGCCCGCGCGCGATGGCTATGGCTGGCCTGTCACCTACCGATATCGACGTCGTCCAACTCTACGACGCCTTCACCATCAACACGATCCTGTTCCTGGAAGACCTCGGCTTTTGCGCCAAGGGTGAAGGCGGGGCATTCGTGTCGGGCGGGCGGATCGCACCTGGCGGCGCGTTGCCGGTCAACACCAACGGCGGCGGCCTGTCGTGCTGCCACCCCGGCATGTACGGCATGTTCGCGATGGTCGAGGCGGTGCGCCAGATGCGCGGGGAAGCGGCCAACCAGACCGCTGGCGCACACACCGCCCTTGCCCACGGTAATGGCGGCACGCTCTCGGCCCAGGCGACCGTGATCTTCGGCAGCCCCGACACCGTCTGAAGCGGCGTCGGGGCGGTATCGGAAGCGGGGCCTCAGACCGCCTGCAACTCCGCGATCAGGCTGTCGCGCAGGCGGAACTTCTGGATCTTCGAGGTCGACATCGGCCATTCGCTCACCACGCGCACGTGGCGCGGAATCTTGAAGCTGGCGAGCTTGCCCTTGCAATGCGCGATCAGCTCCGCCTCGCTCGCCTCGGCGCCTTCAGCCAGTTCCACGAACGCCGCCGGAACCTCGACATAGCGCTCGTCCGGCAATCCGACGACCTGCGCCAGTTTCACCGCCGGGTGGGTCTGGAGCATCGCCTCGATCTCCGCCGCCGCCACGTTCTCGCCGCCGACCTTGAGCATGTCCTTGGTCCGCCCATGGAACATGACATTGCCGTTCTCGTCGATCGAGCCGATGTCGCCAGTGTGGAACCAGCCATCGCGCAGGGCCTCGGCGGTCTTCTCGGGCGCGTTGTAGTAGCCCTTGAGCATGTTCGGCCCGCGCAGCACGATCTCGCCGCGCTGTCCGACGCCACACGGAGCGCCGGTCTCGGGATCCAGGATCCGCACTTCCCATTCGTCGAGCGGGAACCCGCAGCGCTCGGTGCGGGTCTCGTAGCTGTCCGAAAGACGGCTCGTCGAAACCGTCCCCGCCGCCTCGGTCAGGCCATAAGTGCCCACCTGGATGGTGTGCGGCATGGCGGCCTTCACCGCTTCCTTGATCCAGGCAGGCTGCACCGCGAAGTTCGAGTTCATCACGCGCAGGCGCGAAAGATCGGTCTCGCGGAAGATGGGATGGTTGATCAGGTCCTGCATGATCGTGACGAAGCTGGGATAGGCGATCGTCGCGCCTTCGCGCCCGAGCATCTCGAGCGCCACGCCCGGTTCGAAATGGGGCACGGTCATGTAGGTGCCGCCAAGGTCGAGGATCATGATCATCGGCAGGATGCCGGCGATGTGGAAGATCGGCAACGGCGACCAGACCTTGTCGGCCGCAGTGCATTCGTAGCGCACGCCCAGGTTGCGGCTGTTGCCGACCTGCCCCCGGTGCGAGATGAGCGCGCCCTTCGGGCTCGACGTCGTGCCCGAGGTATAGAGAATCATCGCCGTGTCCTGAGGATCGACAGCGTCTATGCGCGCGTCGATTGCGGGCGCATCAATCGCCTCGCCCGCACGCAGCGCCGATGAAAGAGGCATCATGGCCGCAGAGCAGCTGTCATCCAGCGCGATGATCGTACGCAGCAGGGGTGCTTCCGGAAGGTCGAGGCCAACGTCGGCCTTCTGCCCCCCCAAGGACGGCAACGCCGCTTCCACCCGCTCGCAGAAATCGAGTGAATCGGTCAGCCGCGCCGCCGTCACCAGCAGGACCAGATCGGCATCGCGCGCGACATAGGCCAGTTCGTGGGCTTGATAGCGCGCGTTGATCGGCACCGCCACTGCCCCTGCCATGGCAATCCCGCAGAAGGCCTCGATGAATTCGGTGCAGGTGGGCATCAGCAAGCCGACATGCTGGCCGCGCTGCACGCCCAGCGCGATCAGTGCCGCCGCCCAGCGGCGCGCCGCTCGATCCAGATCGCGGTAGCTGAGCCGCCGGTCCGGAAAGACGATCGCCTCTGCGTCGCCGAAGCGTTCCGCAGACGCCCTGATCATCGCACCGATGGTGTAGATTGCTTGCCGGTCTTCCATTCATCCCCCTGCCCGCAGGCAGTTTCGGCCACCTTGCCATGGGCAGGGGCCTATCGTTGTTGCGCGCAGAATAGCCCCGACCCGGAAAAAGACAATCATATCTGTCTTTTTTTGCATTCCGGATCGATCTCCTGGATTAAGGCGGCTGGCGAACTTGCCCTATCGTGCGCGCGCACGCTATGGCGGGGGATTGAAATGGAACGATCTGGCCAGGCGGGCGCCCGCATGGCCGAAGCAGGCGAACGAGAATGGCACTTTCCCGCACCCGGATTGCCCGCCCGGCCCGGCAGCCCCGCCCCGTCGGGGAGAAGGGACCGCAGCTTCAGGCCGCGAAGGCCGCGCAGACCCGCGCTCGGCTGATCGAGGCGACGGTGCGCTGCCTGGTGAAGTACGGATATGCCAATACCACTACGCCCAAAGTTGCCGAGGAAGCGGGGCTTTCGCGCGGGGCAATGATGCACCACTTCGAAAACGGCACGGCCCTCATCAAGGCGACGATTGCCGAACTGCATGACAAGCGCCTGCGCGCCTTCCGCCGCGCTGCCGACAAGCCGGTCCACGAAGTGACCGATCTCGTCGAAACCTACTGGCGCCAGTTGCAGAAGCCTGCCTTCATCGCCTTCCATGAACTCGCTGTCGCGGCTCGCACCGATGGCGATCTCGCCAGCATTCTCAAGCCTTTGCAGGACGAGTTCGCCGAAAAGTTCAATGCCCAGGCCGAACAGCTCTTTCCGGAATGGGCCTCCTCGCCGGCAAACTTCGCCCTCGCCATGACCCTCTCGCAAACGATCCTCGAAGGCATGGCCATCAGCCTGCAGACCGGGGCCATGGATGGCGAAAAGGTCGAGCCGATGTTGCGCCACCTCGAAGGCCAGATCGCCGCTTTGGTGCCGGCCTCATCCAGCTAGCCGCATACCCCTTGGGCGACAGTGCGCCCCGCGCCGGAAAAGCGGCCCCGCAAGTACAAATCACAATCAATCCTGTTTGTCTTTTTTATTGCGCTGCGCTAACCTGCGCCTCAACGGGTTTCGACGGGGGTCACCACCAGATCGAACCGCGAGGGGAGAGCCTTTGAACGCGCCGAACATCAATGCACCGCGCATCTTTCGTCCCGAGCCCGGCGATCCGGGTCGCCCTCGTCGGGGTCTCGATGACGAATCGCTGGCGCAGCAGACCACTGTTTTCCGAGAAGACCTGCTCGAAGGTCATACCATCCTGATTACCGGCGCGGGGAGCGGCATGGGCAAGGCCGCGGCCTTCCTCGCCGCGCGGCTCGGTGCCAATGTCGCGATCTGCGGGCGCGACAGCGAAAAGCTCGAGGGCACCGCAAGCCTGATCCGCGAACACACCGGCAAGGACATCCTCTGCCAGTCCACCAACATCCGCGATCCCGATGCGGTCGAAGCGCTGATCGCGCGCGTCCACGATCACTTCGGGGGGCTGGATACCCTCGTCAACAACGCTGGCGGCCAGTTCCCGCAGGACGCCATCGACTTCTCGCGCAAGGGCTGGCTCGCGGTCATCGACACCAACCTCAACGGCACCTGGTGGATGATGCAGGAGGCGGCCAAGCGCTGGCGTGCCGATGGCAAGCCCGGCCACATCATCAACATCGTGGCGAATGTCGAACGCGGCATGCCTCAGGCCGCACACACCTGCGCCGCCCGCGCGGGCGTGATCTACCTGTCGAAGACGGTCGCCACCGAATGGGCCCCGTTCAACGTTCGCGTCAACTGCATCGGCCCCGGCGTGATCGAGACCGAGGGTTTCCGCATGTACCCCGAGGAAGCGCTCGCCCGCTTCCACAAGGCCAACCCGATGAAGATGCGCGGCAATGCCTGGGACGTGGCCGAAGCCATCGCCTATCTCGCCTCGCCGGCTGCCCGTTTCGTCAACGGCGATCTGATGATCATCGACGGCGGGCAGGCGCAGTGGGGCGTGATCTGGCCTGCGGGCATGCCCGAATACTTCTCGGAAGACGGCGCGGCCTGACCGCCGCCCGCTTTCGAACCGGAAACAGAACAACAAGCAGTCAGGAGAAGGATATGGGCCGCGTTCAAGGCAAGGTAGCCCTCGTCACCGGAGGCGCGTCGGGCCTCGGCGCCGCCGACAGCGCCGCGCTTGCCCGCGAAGGCGCAATCGTGGTCGTCACCGACGTCAATCTCGCCAGCGCGCAGAAGGTGGCAGACGAGATCGGCAACGGCGCAGTCGCGTTCGCGCTCGATGTGTCGAGCGAGGAGCAGTGGACCTCCGTCTTGGCGGAGATCGAGGCCCGCTTCGGTCGTCTCGACGTGCTCGTCAACAACGCGGGCGTCGTGCTCAACGCCGATGTCGAGGACACCAGCCTCGAGAAGTTCCGCTGGGTCAACTCGATCATGACCGATGGCGTGTTCCTCGGCATGAAGTACGCCATCCCCTTGATGAACAAGGGCGACGGCGGCTCGATCATCAACATGTCCTCGGTCGGCGCGCTGCTCGGCTATCCGATCTACTTTGCCTATTCCGCCGCCAAGGGCGCGGTCCGCTCGATGACCAAGTCGGTCGCGGTCATGGCTCAGGTCAAGGGCTACAAGATCCGCTGCAATTCGGTGCATCCCGGCGCGATCGAGACACCGATGGTCCAGCAGGCCGAAGGTCGGCCCGGCCAGGTGCAGGAAATCCCGTCCGGCGTCCTGCCTTTCGGCACCCCGGGCCACCCGGACGACGTCGCCGCGCTCGTGGTATTCCTCGCATCGGACGAATCCCGCTTCATCACCGGCGCCGAACTGGTGATCGACAACGGGGTGACCATCCGCCCGTTCTGAAATCCGAATAAAGAGCTCTGAAAAGTCGCAACGAAAAGGGGGCGGTGTCTCGCGGCACCGCCCCCTTCTCATATCGTTGCCAAAGTAGGCTCAGGCTTTCATCAGCCGGTCCAGTTCGGCATGGAAGTGCCGCAGCCGCCCCTCCTGCTCGCTCCACAGTGGCCCCTTGAAGCCACGCGAATGCGCACCCTTCTGCACCACCGGCAGCAGGTCGCTGTCCTGGTCGAGCACTTCGCCAAGGCACGGCGGCTCGCCCAGCCCGGTGTGGACGATCTCGGGCCGGGTGCGCCCGGAAAGGTCGACGTCCTCGCCCAGCCCCATCCACGCCGGTGCCGAATAGCCGGGCGCATCGACATGGCGGTAGAGGATGCAGGTATCGTAAGTGAACTGGTTGGGGTCGGTCGCGTGCGGGATGAACCGGTGCAGGAACACCGCTTCGGGATGGCAGCCGATCTGCACGTTCGGAAACATCGAATAGACCACCGAATCCGACAACTGGCTGTCGCTGAACCGCTCGTAACGCAGCCCCAGCTCTTCCGAACGCTTGCGCTTGGCCTGCTGCACGGCGCTACGCGTTTCCCGCGCAGTGCCTTGATATGTCGCCGGGTCTATCCCTGCATCCCGCAGCATCATCTGGATGCCCGGATTGACGCCCTCCTGGTCCGCAAAGCGCGGCGAGGGCTGCGCAAAGGGCACGAATTGGCGGCTGAGACCGCCGGGCCAGAGGTCGATCTGCGTGCGGTCGTCCATCAGGCACTGGGTCTGCGGATGGACCGCGTGGAGGTGGTAGATCTCGGCAAAGGCATCCACCCCGCCCTTCCAGTTCGCCCCCCAGTCCGACCGGCGGTGCTGGACGACGTACATCTGGTCGATCTCGTAGAGTTCCAGCTGCGGCAGGATGGGCGCCAGGAATTCGCGCAGCGGCTTGATGTCCGGGTCCATCGAGACGAACACCAGCCCTGCCGCCACTTCGCACCGCACAGAACTGAGATCGGTGCCGTGGCACAACACTTCGGGCCGGAACGTTTCGGCGTCGGTTACCGATTCATTGCGTCCGTCGAGGCCGAACTTCCAGCTGTGAAACGGACAGGTGAAGCGGTCGAGCGACCCCATGTCGCCCATGACCAGCTGGCTGCCGCGATGCGGGCAGACATTGTAGTGCGCGTGGATCGTCCCGTCCTCGCCGCGCACCACGATGAAGCTTTCCGGGCCGATGTCGAACTTCATGAAGTCGCCGGCTTCCGGGATGTCCGAGGCCGGGCCCGCCAGCAACCAGCTGCGCGCGAAGACCTTTTCCCATTCCTCGCGGGCGAACGACGGATCGGTATAGCGCGCCGGATCGGGGCGTCCGGTGCCGTTGTCGATGCGCGCCGCGCGGTCGTTGAACGGGTGGTGTGCCCCGGTGTGGATGTCCCACAGGTCGAACTCGGTCTTCATCTTGGCGCTCCTCGGACGGAAACGGCCGTGCCCGAAGGCACGACCGTCTGCTTTGTTTTGTCCCTCCCGAAGCGGATCACATGCCGCGGAACTTCACCCCCACCTCGACGCCGAAGTAGCGCGGCGCACCGAAGTTGGAGTTGAGCCACAGGCCCGCCACGTTCTGCGAGGCAATGCGGTAACGCTTGTCGGTCAGGTTCTTGCCCAGCACGCGCAGGTAGTAGTTGTCGTCGACCTGCGAGATCGTGAGCGATGCATTGACCAGCGTGCGGGCGTTCAGGAACGTGTTGCC
>JBKBUD010000098.1:0-7155 GCA_046290865.1 Novosphingobium sp.
GCCCGAGCCCTTCCCGATCGGCGAACTGGTGCAGACCGAAATGGACCGCTGGCACAGCCAGGGCTTCGACGTCGCGCCTTATGCCAAGCTGTTCGGCCAGCTGAAGGCGCGGATCGCGGGGAGCGCCCCGCCCTTGCCCGATCCGGCGGCGGACTTCCGCGATGCCGTGGCCAATCAGGCCATTCTCGATGCCGCGCGCCGCTCGGCCGCGGAACTGCGCTGGGTTGAAGTGGAGCAGGGATGATGGGACCGAAACACGATTTTGCCGGCGCGCACGTGCTCGTCACCGGCGGCACCAGCGGCATTGGCGCGGCGACAGCCGCCTCCTTCCGCGATGCAGGCGCGCAAGTCACGATTACCGGCACGCGCGGCGATGCGGCGGATTATGACGCCGATCTTGCGGGCTTGCGCTACCTCCAGCTCGATATCGAGAACACGGCCCAGATCGACGCTGTCGCCGCGGCGCTCCCCCGGCTCGACGTGCTGGTGAACAACGCCGGCATCGCCCTGCCCTCATTGGGCCTCGACGAATGGGAGCCCGAAGTGTTCGACCGCGCGGTGCAGATGCTGCTGACCAGCGCCTTCCGCATGGCACGCCGCACGGTGGACCTGCTGGCCCAGAGCGCCATTCCCGGCGGCGGCTCGGTCATCGGCATCGCTTCGATGAGCAGCTTCTTCGGCATCCCCATCGTCCCCGGCTATGGCGCGGCCAAGACCGGCCTCGTCGGCCTGACGCGCACCATGGCCGCGCACTGGGGCCAGCGCGGGGTGCGCGCCAATGCCGTTGCGGCGGGCCTGACCCGTAGCGGCATGACCGCAGGCACCTTTGCGCAGGAAGCCTGGACCGCCCCCACCCTCGCCCGCACCCCGCTCGGGCGTCTGGGCGAGGCCGACGACATCGCCGGGGCCATCCTCTTCCTCGCCAGCCCCGCCGCCAGCTGGATCACCGGCCAGACGCTAGCGGTTGACGGCGGCTATACCATCTCGGGATGAGCGCACTTCTCCCCTCCCGCAGGCGGGAAGGGGCGGTGGTGGGCATTCGGACGCCCCTGCCGAAACGGAAAAGCCCCGCCCCTGCCAGCGCAGGAACGGGGCTACCCGAAGACGAAGACCGGGTGGGCCCGGCTCCATCCTCCCCAAAGATCAGAACTTCACGCCGACGGTCACGCCGTAGGTGCGCGGATCGGCATAGTAGCCGCCGCCGTAACCCAGCTGGCCGAAGTCGATGGCGCGGACGAGGTTGTTCTCGTCGGTCAGGTTCTTGACCCAGAAGCGCACCGCCGCCTCGCTTCCGGCCAGCGGAATGCGATCGATCGCGACCTGCGCATCGACGATGTTGCGGTTGTCGCCCTTCAGAACCTCGTTGTACGGCGAGGACAACACGTTCGAGAAGCTGTACTTGCCATCTTCATAGGCATAGCTGACGCGGCCGGTCAGGCGCATGCCGTTGTCAGAGAGCGGGAACTGCGCGTTGAGCGCCACGTTAGCGGTGAACGGCGAGGTATAGCCCGGGGTTGCATACTGCGCGATGTTGACCAGCGGCTGGCCTGCGGCGACCGGAAGTCCTGCGAGCAACTCCTTGTACTTGATGTCGACGTAACCGGCGTTTGCCTCGAAGGTGAAGTTGTCGGTCAGCACCGCCATCAGTTCGGCTTCGATGCCGGTATAGGTGACCTTGCCAGCGTTCGTCACCTTGGTCGCAAAGGTCCCCGGAGCCAGGTTGGTAATCGGCACGGCGATCGCCAGGTCCTTGTACTCGTTATAATACCCGGCAAGGTTGAAGCGCACCTTGCGGTCGAACAGTTCCGACTTGAGGCCGACTTCGTAGCTGGTCACGTTCTCCGGCTTGAACGAGGGCAGCGCGCCTGCCACCGCCGGATCCTGCGCATTGAAGCCACCCGAGCGATACCCGGTGGCGATGCGGGCATAGACGTTGACCTCGTCGGACACGTCATAGCCGAGCATCAGGTTCCAAGTGAACTTGCTGTACTTGGCGCGACCCTGCTCGGGCGTCGCCAACGGCGCGGTGCCGTTCTGGCGGCGCACCATCGACTTGGTGTCCCAGGTGTAGCGACCGCCCGCCGTCAGGCGCAGGCCACTGTCCTTGCCGCCGGGGTAGAACGTCGCCTGACCATAGACTGCGGTGCTTTCGGCCGAGGCGGTGTAGTCCAGCACCGACAGCGTCTGGACCAGACGGTAGCGGGCCGGGTTGGCAGCGACAAACGAGGGGCCGAGGGGGCCAAAGTTGCCGAGGAAGATCGAGTTGGTATCGAGCACGAAGCCGCTGTTCTGCGGGTTGTACTCCGAACCCTTCTCCCAGAAGTAGAAGCCGCCGAGCACCCAGTCGAGCATGTCGCTCTCGTTGCCGATTTCGACTTCCTGGCTGAACTGCTTGTGGCGGCGCTTGTTGTTGGTGTCGAACAGGTTCTGCTGCACCGTCGGCACCGGCGATGCTGCAATGAACGGGCGGAACGCCTCGGGGATCGACGGAATGTACTGCAGCAGGCCCACCGGCATGCCGTTAAACAGCGAAGCGTTGGTAAACTGCTTGGCAGTGAACGCGCCGATGCCATCGAGGTCGGTGACGCTGTCGTTGTTCCAGAAGCGGTAACCAGTGGTCGACTTGACGTGGAACGCGCCGAAGTCGTTCTGGACCTGCAGGTTGTGACCCCAGGCCTTGTCGGTCGAACGGCTATTGATATCGTTGCACACCGTCTGGCGCCATTCGCGGGTCGGCGCGGCCAGCGCGGCGCAGCGCGGATCAAGGAAATTGACCGTGCTGAGGAACGGCGCGACCGGGGCCTGCTGCGTCACCACCACCGGCACGCCACCCACCACTTCAGCCGGGCGCAGTGCGCCGCTGGCGGCGTTGGTCAGCTGGAAGTTGATCGGCGAGGCATCGATCTTGCTCCAGTCGAAGATATACTGAATCGAACCGGTGCTGCCGAGATCGGCCTTGGCGGCGACGCGGAAGGAATCGCCCTTGCGGGCACCCGGATCGCGGGCATCGTCGGGCTCGTTGAGGTTGTCGACGGTGCCGTTGCGCTGGCGGTGGCTGTAGGTGAAGCTGGTCGAGATGCCGGCGATCTCGCCCGGATCGAGCGTGATCTTCCCGTTGAAGGCGTTGTAGTTGCCGTAGCCGGCCTCGGCGTTCAGCTTGAACGTCTTGGAAGGCGCGCGTGAGATAAAGGCGATGCCGCCGCCGGTGGTGTTGCGGCCGAACAGTGTGCCCTGCGGGCCGCGCAGCACTTCGACGCGAGCCACATCGATCACGTCAAGCGCACTGCCGCCGGAGCGGGCGATGAACACGCCGTCGACATAGAGCCCGTTGGCGGTGTCAAGGCCGAAGGTCTCGGTGGCGGGCGTCGGGATGCCGCGGATCGAGATGACCGCGGCGTTGGAATTGGTGGTGCCCTGCACGATGGTCACGTTGGGAGCGAGGCCGCTGAGGTCCTTGGCATCGCGGATACCCAGCTTCTCGACCTTGTCGGCGCTGATTGCGCTGATTGCCAGCGGCACGTCCTGCAGGTTCTGTTCGACCTTCTGCGCGGTGACGACGATCTGTTCGAGCTGGCCCTGGTCATCGGACGCCTGGGCCTGATCTGCGGCCAAGCCTTCGGCGGCGTAGGCAGCAGAACCCAGAGTGATCGTGGAAAGGCTGGCGCCAAGCATGAGGCGCACGGCCAGTGTTGCGCAAGTGGTGACCTTCATCATTACTCCCCTCAAACCGTTGTTGGCGCGGAAAATAGCCAATGCGTAGACGATGGCAAGCTGAAATACGCAAACGGGTCATATGGCGCAGATTTGAGCCATTTATCGGAATTGAGCCTTGATCATTTCCCGCAAAAAACCGCGCCAGACCTTCACTTTCGATAGGGCCTGCGTGCGACCCCAAGCGAATCGCGCAACCCGCGTGATGCGGAGTTGACTTTGCCGAAAATGGCACATTGCGCTGCCCATATTCGGATGATATGCAAGTTTGCATAATTCCGGCGGCCTTGTGATCCGCAAATCGGCAATATGGGAGATTCGTGAATGAAAGGCCTCAAGGGCAAAGTCGGTATCGTCGCCGGCGGCGGGCGCGGCATCGGCGCGGCAACTGCACGGCGGCTCGCCGAAGAAGGCGCCCACGTCGTCATCGGTGACCTGATGGGGGACTGGGCGCGCGAAGTGGCGGAATCCATCCGCAGCACCGGCGGCAGCGCCACCGGCATCGACCTTGACGGCACCAGTGCGGATTCACAAGCGGCGATCGTCGCCTGCGCGGTGGAGACCTACGGCGGCCTCGATTTCTACCATTCGAACCTTGCCGGCGGCACCGGGGGAGACAACGACATCCTCGATTGCCCCGAGGACGTGCTCGACATGAGCTTTGCCATCAACACCAAGAGCCACTTCCTTGCATCCCAAGCGGCCCTGCCGAAGATCATCGAGCGCGGCGGCGGGGCGATGATCTACACTTCCTCGGGCGCGGCATCGGGCGGCGCGCCGTGGCAGGTCGCCTATCCGATGACCAAGAACGCGATCCATGCCCTCGCCCGCCACGTTGCCGCCAAGTTCGGCAAGAAGGGCGTGCGCGCCAACGTGATCTGCCCAGGGCTGGTCCTGACCGAAGCGGTCAAACAGCACCTCACCGACGAATACGTCGAGCGCGGCCTTGCCGCTGTGCCGCACCTGCGCCTTGGCCAGCCCGAAGACATTGCCGCTGCCGTAACGTTCCTCGCCTCGGACGATGGGGCCTGGGTCAACGGGCAGGTCTGGCACGTCAACGGCGGCGCGCAGATGCGGGACTGACCCACATGGTCGCCCCGATCCCGGCAGGCGCCGCCGCCACTTTGACCGCCAGCGGCAAGCCCCTGACCAACCGCTGGCTGGCGCTGACGCTGCTGGTCATGGTCGCCGTGCTCAATTATGCTGACCGTTTCCTGATCCCGGGCCTCGCCCAGCCGATCAAGACGCACTTCGGCATCAGCGATGCCATGATGGGCGCGCTGATGGGCCCGGCCTTCGCGCTGCTCTACAGCGTCTTCACCCTGCCGATCGCCCGCGCCGCCGATCGCCGCTCGCGGGTGATGATCATTGCCTTGGGCTGCGGGTTCTGGAGCTTCTTCACCCTGCTGTCGGGCCTTGCCACCAGCGCCGGGATGCTGGCCCTTGCCCGCGTCGGCGTCGGCATCGGCGAGGCCGCCTACCAGGCCCCCGCCGCCGCCCTCATTGCCGCCTACTTCCCTGCCAACGAGCGCGGGCGTGCTTTCGCCCTGCTCGGCACGGCGATTTATGTCGGCCAGATGGCCGGCCTTGCCGGTGGCCCCGCGATCGCCGCCCACACCACCTGGCAGACGGCATTCCATGCGCTCGGCGTCGTCGGCATCGTCATCGCATTGGCGACATGGCTGATCGTGCGCGAACCGGCGCGCGAGCCTGAACACGCCGCCGCGCCGGTGCTCCCACTCAAGGACACGATGCGCCTGCTGATCGGCAGGCCCTCGGTCATGCTGCTAGCGACGATCATGGCGCTGGGCTCGCTCTCGGGCGTGACCTTCGGCATGTGGGGTCCGGCCCTGTTCGAGCGCGCCTACGGCCTGTCGACACAGGCCGCCGGGGCCACTTTCGCGCTGTCGTTCGGCCTGCCCGGCCTGATCGGCGTGCTCGGCTTCGGCTTCGTGTCCGACAAACTCGGCAAGGGCGATGCCACCGTCCAGATGCGCCTGACGGCGCTCGCCCTGGGCGGCGCCACGACCGCGATCCTGTTCGTCACCTGGAGCGACAGCCTGACGGTCGCGCGCCTGCTGGCCGTGCCAGCCGGCCTACTCGGCGGCGGCTGGTCAGTCGGCGTGCTGGCGGGCCTGCAATATATCCTGCCCAACGCCCACCGCGCCACCGGCACAGCGCTGGTCCTGCTGATCTCCAGCATGTTCGCCAACGTGCTCGGCCCGGTGCTTGCGGGCCAGTTGTCGGACTGGATCGCCGGAGCCGGCCCGCAAGGCCTGCGCATCGGCCTTTCGGTGGCCATCCCCACAGGCTACATCGGCGTCTGGGCCGCCCTGCGCGCCATGCGCTCGCTCGAACGGGACAAGGCAGCGCTGGCGGGTTAGCGGCGTAGCGCGAGGAGGCGACGCTGCAACAGCGTCGAAAAATCGCGCCGCCCGTCTGCCACAAGGGCAACCGTCACCACATCACCTTCAAGGTGGTAGACCACGCGATAGGGCGCATGCAGCACCTGCCGCCAGCGCTTGTCGCCCAGATCGACCAGCTCCGGCACTTGCGGTCCGCGCTCCGGGTAGTCCGCCAGCCCGTCGATAGTCGCCAGAATCTCGGCAATCAGGGCGCGCGCGCCGTCCCAGCCATCAGCGCCTCGCTGCGCCAGACGCTGCTCGAAAATCTGCCTGAGGTCGACCCGCGCCTGTTCGGTATAGCGAACTGTCGCCTCAGGCATCGGCAGGCCGCTCACCCGTGATCAGGTCAAGCATGCCCTCGGCTGGATAAACACGACCTGCTTCCATGTCCTCCTTCGCCAGCGCCAGCATCTTCAGCAGCGCCAGCGTCTCCTGCATCCGGTAGTAGCTTGCCGCGTCCTGCAGCACGGCCTTGGCCTCGCCGTTCCGGGTGATGACCAGCGGTTCGGCGCCCTCGTTCAGTTCGCGCAGCACTTCGGCGGCGTTGGCCTTGAGGTAGCTGATCGGCTTGATGCGGCTTTCAAGGCCCATGACACGGCTCCATCCATATTCGGACCGAATGTAGTCCGAAAATGGATCGGCAGCAACCGGCCTCAATAACCCATCAGGCTGAGCACTTCCTTGCGGCTGCGGTTGTCTTCAAGGAAGGTGCCCATCATCCGGCTCGTCACCATGCCGACGCCCGGCGTGCGCACGCCGCGGCCGGTCATGCAGCCGTGCTGCGCCTCGATCACCACCGCCACGCCGTGCGGACGCAGGTTGTCCCAGATGCACTGCGCGACTTGCGCGGTCAGCCGCTCCTGGATCTGCAGGCGCCGCGCATAGGCGTGAAGCACGCGGGCGAGCTTGGATATGCCCACCACCTTGTCGCGCGGCAGGTAGGCGATCGCCGCCTTGCCGATGATCGGAGCCATGTGGTGTTCGCAGTGGCTCTGGAAAGGAATGTCCTTGAGCAGCACCAGTTCGTTGTAGCCGCCCA
>JBKBUD010000099.1:0-7154 GCA_046290865.1 Novosphingobium sp.
GGCGACGAATGGGTGATCGAGGGCGAGAAGTGGTTCGCCAGCCATGCCGACATGGCCGAATTCCTGATCGTCATGTGCATCACCAACCCGGAGGTTGCGGTCCACGCCGGATCGACCACGATCATCGTGCCGCGCGATGCGCCGGGGCTGGAGATCATCCGCAACACCGCCGTTGGCCCCAAGGACGAGATCGGCAGCGGCGTTCACGGCTACTTGCGCTTCAACCAGTGCCGGGTGCCGCGGGCCAATGCGCTGGGCGCGGAAGGCGAAGGCTTCAAGGTGGCGCAATCGCGGCTCGGCGGCGGGCGCATCCACCACGCGATGCGCACCGTGGGCATGCTCAACAAGGCGATGGACATGATGTGCGAGCGCGCCGTCAGCCGCGTCACCAAGGGTGAGCGCCTGGCCGACAAGCAGATGGTGCAGGAGCGCATTGCCGACAGCTATACCCAGATCATGCAGTTCCGCCTGCACGTGCTCTATGCCGCGTGGCTGCTCGATCAGGACAAGGTCTATACCCACCGCGTCCGCCGCGAGATCTCTGCGATCAAGGCGGCAATGCCCGGCGTGCTCAAGGACGTGGTCTATCGCGCCCTGCACATTCATGGCTCGCTTGGCATGTCGAATGAAATGCCGCTGATGGACATGTGGCAGTACGTTCCGGAAATGGGCATCGTCGATGGGCCGACCGAGGTTCACAAGGTCTCGGTCGCCAAGGACATCCTGCGCAATGTCGCGCCCGCCACCGGCAAATGGCCGAGCTACTTCGTGCCCGACCGCCGCGCCGCCGCGATGGAGAAATTCGCCCAGTACCTCGAACCGGAGAATGCGCGATGACGACGATGGAACAGCGCCTCGAAGCGCTGGAAACCCGGATGGCCCTGCTGGATCTGACCAGCGACTATTGCCACGGCTTCGACAAGCGCGACTTCGACCGATTCTTGGGCATCTGGTGGGAGGACGCGGTCTGGGAAATCGGCCCGCCCTTCGGCAACTTCGAAGGCCATGCCGGCATCCGCCATGCCGTGATCGACATCCTCTGGCCCGCCTGGGCGATGTCGACCCACTACACGACCAACCTGCGCGTCACGCCCGAGGGCCCGGACGCCGCGAGCGGGGTGTGCGACGTCTACTGCATCGGCAACACCTCCGACGGGCAGGCGCAGACGGTGGCGGCTACATATTTCGACAGCTTCACCCGGCGCGACGGGGTGTGGAAGATCGCCCGTCGCCGCGTGACGATGCAGCATTTCAGCCCGCTCGTCGGGATCACGCTTGCGGCACCGCAATAGCGGGTCGGGACAAGGGAGAGAGAGGATGGCCCGTTACGACGCCGGACAAGGCCGGACGGTTTATTTCGAACACCATCGCGGAAGTGGCACGCCGGTCGTGCTGATCCACGGCTGGGCCATGTCGGGCCGCATCTGGGCGGGCACCGCCGAGGCGCTGAGGGCCGACGGCCATGCCGTGCTGATCGTCGACCACCGCGGCTGCGGCCAGTCCGACCGCGATTTTGACGACATGTCGGTGGCGGCGATTGCCGGGGACGTTGCCGGGATCGTCCGGCAGGAATGCTCCAGCCCGGCAGTGCTCAATGGCTGGTCGCTGGGCGGCGCGGTCGCGGTGGAAGCGGCGCGGCTGCTGGGCGACAAGGCGGCGGGCGTGGTCCTGACTTGCGGCGCATCGCCCCGCTTCGTGCGCGGCGACGATTTCCCTTACGGCGGTGAGCCCGGATCGCTCGATGCAACGGCAGAGGCGATGGCGGCAGACCGCGCGGGCTTCTTCCGTGGCCTTGCCCAGGGCGTCTGCGCCAAGGAAGTCAGCGCGCCGACCGTGGACTGGATGTGGAACGCCTTCATCGACAGCGGCGTGGACGCACTCAAGTCCCTGCGCAGCCTTGGCGAGACTGACCAGCGCGCGGTTCTGGCACAGCTTTCGGTGCCGCTGCTCTCGATCGTCGGCACCGCGGACGCGATCCTCGATCCCGAGATCGGCCGCATTGCCGCAAGCCTCGCGCCCAAGGGGGAAGTGGCAGAGATGGAAGGCTGCGGCCACGCACCGTTCATCGAGGATGCCCCCGCCTATCTCGCCGCATTGCGCGGCTTCCTCGGCAGGCTTTGAGCGCCCGGCTGCTGGCAAGGTGAACAGATGACCAATCTCGACCCGTTCTTCACTCCGTTCGAATGCAAGTCGCTGAAGCTGACCAACCGCTTCATGATGGCCCCGATGTCGCGCTACTTCGCGCCGGGCGGGGTGCTGACGCAGGAATCGGCCGACTACTACCGCCGCCGCATCGAAGGCGGCGTGGGCGCGGTGATTACCGAGGCCGTCGCCATCGACCGCCCCGGCTCGGTCGCCGCCGATACCGTGCCGCACTTCTATGGCGATGAAGCGCTGGCCGCCTGGGACCGCGCCCGGATCGGCGTGGAAGCGGCGGGAGGCGCGATGATCCCGCAGCTCTGGCACGTCGGCGGCTGCACCGATTTCAACTTCCCCGATTCCCCGCACGATCCGCTCGAAAGCCCTTC
Source organism: Novosphingobium sp. (assembly GCA_046290865.1). Classification (GTDB taxonomy): domain Bacteria; phylum Pseudomonadota; class Alphaproteobacteria; order Sphingomonadales; family Sphingomonadaceae; genus Novosphingobium. The sequence goes on from JBKBUD010000099.1 coordinate 2,529, forward strand.
GGGGCTCGTCGGTCCGGGCATCGAAGGCGGGCGGGTGATGAGCGGGGATGACATCGACGGGGTGATCGCCTCGTTCGTGCGCGGCGCGCTCGATGCGCAGCGCCTCGGTTTTCCGGCGGTGGAGCTGCACGGCGCGCACGGGTATCTGTTCGACCAGTTCTTCTGGGACGTGACCAACCAGCGCGACGACCGCTACGGCGGGCCGGACATCGCATCACGCGTGCGCTTTGCCGCCGACGTCGTGGCCGCGATCCGCGCCGCGACCGGCCCGGACTTCGCGATCGTGTTCCGCATCTCGCAGTGGAAGACCTACCTTTACGAAGCGAAGATCGCGACCACGCCAGCCGAATTGGAGCAGTGGGTCAGCCCGCTTGCCGATGCCGGGGTGGACATCTTCCACTGTTCCGAACGGCGCTTCTGGGAAGCGGCTTTCCCCGACGAGGACGACCGCAACCTTGCCGGGTGGACCAAGCAGATCACCGGCAGGCCCACGATCACGGTCGGCTCGGTCGGGCTCGACCGCGACCTCATGCAGGACTTCGTCGAGGGCCAGTCGGTGCCGACGCTCAAGTCGCTCGACGAACTGGCGCGCCGGTTCGACCGGGGCGACTTCGATCTCGTCGCGCTGGGCCGCGTGCTGCTGGCTGATCCGAACTGGCTGCAGAAGGTCCGCGCCGGGCAGACTGACCAGCTCAAGCCCTATTCGAAGGAGTGCATGGACACGCTTTACTGAGCGCCGCCTGGGCACTGCACATCAAGCAAGCAACCGCGCAAAGCACGCAGGTTGCGAGGAGAGGACGAGCGATGAACACCACCCAGACCAGCGTGGCCGAGCGGCCCGCCACATCCGAGAAGGTCGATTTCGATGTGATCGGCATCGGCGCGGGCTTTGCCGGGCTCGCCCTGATCCACTACCTGCGCGAGGCGGGCCTTTCGATACGCGTGTTCGATCGCGCCGCCGACGTTGGCGGGACATGGGCGTGGAACCGCTATCCGGGCGCGGCGACCGACAGCGAGAGCTACTACTACTGCCTCGCCTTCTCGAAGGAGATCCTGCAGGAGTGGTCATGGACCAAGCGCTATCCGGGGCGGCAGGAGACGCAGGAGTACCTCCAGTTCGTGGCCGACCGCTGCCACATGTGGCCGCACATCCAGCTCAATACCGAGATCGTCGAGGCGAAGTATCTCGAGGACCGCAAGATCTGGCAGGTCACCACCGGCACCGGCGAGACCTTCACCTGCAAATACTTCGTCAGCGGCATGGGCATGATCTCCGAACCGGTGATCCCGCGCATTCCGGGCATGGACAAGTTCAAGGGGCCGCTGTTCCACTCCTCGCGCTGGCCGCGCGAAGGGATCGACTATGCCGGGAAGCGCGTGGGCATCATCGGCGCGGGCGCGACGACGGTGCAGATGGTGCCGGAACTCGCCAAGACCGCCGCCAGCGTCACCGTGTTCCAACGCACGCCGAACTACATCCTGCCTGCCATGCAGCGCGACATGACGCCCGAGTGGGAAGCCGAGATCAAGGCCAACTACGACGCGGTGATCGCGAAGTGCCGTGCTCATGTGTTCGGCATGGCCTTCGACAGCCCGGTCGGCCGCAACGCGATGGACACCCCGCCCGAGGAGCGCCAGCGCATCTTCGAGGAGAACTGGACCGGCAGCTTCCGCTGGGTGTTCGAGACGTTTGACGATCTCCTGGCCAGCCCCGAGGCCAACCGCATGGCGGCGGATTTCATCGGCGCGAAGATGAAGGAGCGGGTCAAGGACAAGCGCATCGCCGACCTGCTCACGCCGACCTTCGACGACTACCCGCTGTTCGCCAAGCGGCCACCGCTTGACCATGGTTATCTCGAGGCGTTCAACGAACCCCACGTCCATCTGGTCGACATCAAGAACGACCAGCCGATCGTCGAGATCACCGAGACCGGCGTGCGCACCACGAAGGAGGTCTACGAGTTCGACTTCATCGTGCTGGCCACCGGCTTCAAGGCCTATACCGGCGCGCTCGAGGCCTTCCCGATCCGGGGCGAGGGCGGGCAGACCCTGGCGGAGAAGTGGAAGACGGTGTCCGAATGCGTGATGGGTGTCTGCGCGGCGGGCTTCCCCAACATGTTCATGGTCACGGGACCCCAGGCGCCGTTCGCCAACCTGCCGACCTCGATCGAGCAGAACGTCATCTGGATCAGCAAGTGCATCTCGAAGATGCAGCGCGAGGGGCTGGCCGTATTCCATCCCCGCCGCGAGGCAGAAGAGGCATGGACCGCGCAGACCGCGGACATCCACCGTCAGACCCTGATGGCCGAAGGGCACAAGGTGAACTCGTGGATGATGGGCGCGAACCGCGACGACAAGCCGCCACGGGTGCTGATCTACTTCGGTGGCGCCAACTTCTACTACGACGCGCTCGACAAGTCGGCCGAGGAAGGCTTCCCCGAGCTGGAATTCGAAAAGCAGGGTTGAGCGAAGCGGGTCCGGCGCTGCACACCGCAGCGCCGGACGGGATCAGGCGAGCGCCGCCTTCACGTATTCGGGCCGCAGTGGCAGACGGCGCACCGGCTTTCCGGTTGCATCGAGCACGGCGCCAGCGATCGCAGGCGCAGCCAGCGCGTTGGCGCTTTCCGAACCTTGGCCGTAGTTGCCGGCGGCAAGGTTGGTTTCGAACACGATCTTGAGCTGCGGCATCTCGGCCATCGTCAGGATCGGGTAGGTCGCCCAGTCGACCGAGGTGATTGCGCCCTGATCGAAAGCCACTTCCTCGTGCAGGGCCTGGCTGACGCCCATCAGGCACCCGGCCTGGATCTGGCGACGCAGTTGCAGCGGATTGATGACGATGCCGACATCGGCGACCATCGTCATGCGCTCGACCTTGACCTCGCCGGTTTCGGGCGTGACGGCCACATGCGCAGCGCAGGCCCAGTAGCCGTTGTCACGCAGCATGATCGACAGACCCCGGCCCTTTACCACGCCCTTGCCATTGGCACGCGCGCCGGGAGCGGGGGAGGGACGGCTGTCCCAGCCGCTTTCACTGCGCAGCTTCTCGAGGATTGCCTTGAACCGCGGGTCGGTGACGTGGTCGAGCCGGAACTGCAGCGCGTCCTTGCCCGCGAGCATGGCGGCTTCGCTGATCGCCAGTTCGCGCGGGAAGTTCTGCTGGAACTGGATCGGCGTGCGCATCGAATGGTCGCGCAGGCCCACGGCGAGGGGGGATTCCTTCTCGCCGATCTGCCAGGTGCTCATGCCCTTCTCGCGCACGGCGGGAACGGTGCCGTAAACCCAGGTGTCCTGCACGTCGGTAATGCCGACCTGGAACATGTCATTGCTGGCCGGCCGTGGAGAATCGAGCACCGGAAGCCCCGCAAGGATCGCGCCGACAAGGCGGTCATCCTGCATCGGCGGCACGTGGTGCTGCGCGGTGTAGCCGGCGATCCTGCCATCCTTGTCGAGCCGGATGGCGATGTCAGCCAGCGCGCAGGAGGACTGCGTCGTCCACTGCATGTCGTCGGCGCGCATCCACTGCACGCGCACCGGACGGCCCAGTTCGCGCGAGAGGAGCACCGCCTCATCCTCGGACCCGGCACTGCCGCCGTTGGAGCGACCGTAGTGGCCCGAGCCGGGATACGTGCGCACGACGACCTTGTCCTCGCCCGTTCCCAGCATCTTGGCGATCATGTGGCGCAAGTGCTGGGGGTTCTGGCTCAGCGTGTGCAGCGTGACCGAACCGTCGGTGCGGTAATCAGCCAGCGTCACCATCGGGCTGATCGGCGCGTGCTTGTGATAGGGCAGGAAGTACGAGGCCTTGTGCTGGCGCGCGGCCACGGCCTTTTCCGGTTCTCCCTTGTTAGCGGCACCGTCCCGGACCGGGAAGGCTGACCAATCGGCCGTGGAGCGCAGGTGCTCGGCGAGGCCTTCGTGACCGGGCAGGCCCTGCCATTCGCTCCACTGCGTCTCGGCGGCAACCGCTTGCGCTGCCTGCACGGCTTCCCATTCGTCGGGCGAGACGACGGCGAGCAGGTTGCCGATCGTGACCAGCCGCGCGCCGGGGAACTGCGCGCCGTCGAGCTTGCCCGCCTTGACCAGCCTCGAGCCGAGCGTCGCGGGATGGATCGCGCGGGCGTGGAGCATGCCGGGCAGGGTCACATCGCCAACCCACACCGCCTCGCCGGAAACCTTGGGCCGGGTCATCGGATTGGCCGATGGCTTGCCGATGATGGTGTATTCCGACACCGGCTTCATCGGCGGATCGCCCTTGACCGAGAGGCCCATCGGGCTGGTCAGCGCGCCTTCGACCGGGATCGTCAGCTTGAGGTCCTGGCCTGCGACGAGTTGGGCATAACTGATCGCCTTGCCACCGCCCGAGATGACGCCGTCCTTCACGCTCAGCGCCTTGCGGTCGACGCCCAGCTTGCCCGCCGCCACTTCGAAGGCGGCTTCGCGCATGTAGGCGGCCACCTTGCGCAGGTTCTGGACATAGCCGAGCAGCCAGAACGTGCCGCCGCCATCGGGCGTGCGGTCGGTATCGCCGGTGATCACCGTGGTCATCGCCGAGAGCGGCACGCCAAGTTCTTCCGCCACGATCTGGCGATAGGCGGTGTTGACGCTGCTCTGGCCGAAATCGCACTT
>JBKBUD010000100.1:0-7129 GCA_046290865.1 Novosphingobium sp.
CGTTACGGTGCTGGTGGATGCGTGCTGCGATATGCGACGTCACGCCGACATACATGGCGCCTCGGTAACGGTCGGCCATGATATAGACCCAGCCGCCCATCCTTTCCCTGTCCATGGCGCTAGGAGAAGGAAAGCGGGACCCCGGGTCAAGCCCGGGGTGACGGAAATGCTGCTGGTTTGGAAGCGATTTGAGCCTCCCCACCCCCATCCCGTCATTCCAGCACCCAGCACCAACCCCAAAACCAGCCGTCACCCCGGGCTCGCCCCGGGGTCCCGCTTCACTTCAAAGCCAGCAAACCCCCTCAGTTATCCTGCTCGTTCACCGCCAGCAGCGCCAGTTCGGTGCGGTTGTCGATGCCCAGCTTCTGGTACATCGTGTGCAGGTAGACCTTCACTGTGCCTTCGCCGATGCCCAGCTCCGCGCCGATGTCGCGGTTGCGCAGGCCCTTGGCGACCAGCCCGGCGATCTTGCGCTCGCGCGGGTTGAGCTTGGCCAGCGGGCCTTGCGAATCCGGGCGCAGCGAAAGATCGATGGCGCGCTGCAGGAAGGTCGGCTCGATTGCCTTCTGGCCCGAATGGACCTTCTCGAGCACCTCGACCAGCCCGTCCTCGGCGCCGTCTTTCGAAACGATGCCTTCCACGCCCGCCCGCATCACCGAAAGCAGCTGGCGGTCGTTGATCTCGGCGGTCAGCAGTACCACCGGACGCTTGTCGCCGCGCTCGCGCAAGGTCTCCAGCGCCTGCACGCCGTTCATGCCCGGCATGTTGATATCGAGCAGCACGATTGCCGGATCGTGCGTCTTGATCGCGTCGAGGGTTTCCTCACCGCTCGCCGTGGCCGCGCAGACCGAGAAGCGCGTGCCTCGCAATACCGCCTCGACACCGGCGCGGATGAAGCCGTGGTCGTCTGCAACGAGAATGGGGATCATGCGAATTCTCCGGATCGTAATGCTATTTCAAGGCGGGCACCGCCGCCGCTGCTGTGAAGTTCGAAGCTGCCGCCCAGGGCTTCCACCCGTTCGCTGATCGAGCGCGGGCGCGGGGCCTTGTCGACCTGCGGAAAGCCCATGCCATCGTCGGTGATGCTCAGCCGGATCTGGCCGCCCGCGTCGTCAATCCGCACGGTCACCTTCCTGCACTTGCCATGCCTTGCCGCATTGGCAATCGCCTCGCGGACGAGCTGACGGATTTCGTGCGAAAGCTGCACGGAAATGGGCAGGGGATGGTCCGGCAGGACCAGCGCGGTCTCGATGTGCCAGTGTGCCCCCGCTTCGGCGAGCAGGTCCTGCAGTTCCTCGGCGATGTCGGTGCGCCGGTCGCTTTCCTGGCCGCGGCGCAGGCGTTCGATCAGCAGGCGCAACTGTCCCTGTTCGCGCCGCAGCGCGTTCTTGATAGAATCGATCTCGCCTTCGGGGTCGTTGCCTTCGCGGATCCAGCGGCGCAGCGCTTCCAGCCGGAACAGGGTGCCGGCGAGGAACTGGGCAACGCTGTCGTGAAGGTCGCGGGCCACGGCGTGGCGCACGCCGGTCTCGGCGGCATTGCGGCCCAGCCGCGCCATTTCCTCGCGGTCGAGCGCGCGGCCGAGTTCCTCGGCGATGGCATCCATCAGGCCGATGTCGTCAAAGCTCAGCGCGTCGGTATCCCAGGCAACCAGATGGCCTGAACCCGTCACGCTCTGCACTGCTACCATGATGCCGCCTTCGGCACCCAGTTCGGCGGCGAGGCGGGATTGCAACTGCTCCTCGGCGCGGATCGACGACAGATCGCTGGGCGCATGGGTCAGGATGCGCCCGTTCGCCATGTCGAACAGCGCAGCCGGTCGCGGCGTCAGCAATTCCTCGGCGAAATCCTCCGGCGGCAACTGGCTGCGCGTCAGGGTGGACCCGTCGAGCCGCCGCAGCTCGATCCACGGCTCCTCGCTGCTGGCGAAGGCGAGCGCCACGTGCGAGGCACCGAAGGTCCGCGCGACAAGGGCAAGCGCGGCGTCGAGCACGATATCGCGCCGTTCGCCCGGAATGCCGGCAGGCTCGGGCAGGTTGACCGTGCGCCCGCTGCCGCGTGACATGCTCAGCCAGATCAGCATCGAGGACAGGAGGATCATGTAGATCGTCCTGCGGACGAAGCGGAACAGGTCGATATCGACCCCGAGCTTGTACAGGGTGAGCCCGAAGACGAGGTTCGAGACCAGCAGGACGATCGCGGTCAGCACGGTCGCACGCCAGTTCCAGCGGACCATCGCCGCAACCAGCAGGAATGCGGCCAGTGCCAGGAACGGGCTCTGGAATTCGGTGAAGCGGCTTTCGGTGAAATAGACCGCAGCCAGGAACATCGCGATGTCGAGGCCCTGGGCAAGCGGGGCAAGGCGGAAGTCGAACCACCAGCTTTGCCACGCCACGACCATCAGGGCGGCGGTCCACAGCGTGTATATGCTCAGCAGGGCATAGCCGAGGTTTGCGCCGCGCACGGGTACCGACGGATCGAGCCATAGCGCGAGCAGAAATGCGAGCGCCAGAATGGCACGTCCCATTGCCACGACTCGCCCCGTGTTACGCCTCGCCATCGGATTTCCCGCCATCTGACCGATTCGGTCCCCCAATCGTTTGTGCACCACCTTGCGACGCATGAACAGCAAGTCCGCCAAGCGGATATGAAACTTCGCGAATTTAGACGGACGTTAACCAATAATTTTCGATTTGGTAACGCTTTACGAAAGACGAGTTGGAAATTTGGCGGGTTTCGGGCAAGATTGCAGCCGGGGCCGTTTACCCTATTTATCAGGGTACGGATGGAGCGGGGCGCGGCGAAGATATGATCGTGACAGGGGAAGTATTCGATAATCCGCTTGTCGACCTGACTGCCAAGCAGCGCGAGGTCCTCGACCTGCTGATCGAGCACAAGACTTCAAAGGAGATTTCGCGGCTTCTCGGCATCTCTCCGCACACCGTCGACCAGCGCATCATGCTCGCCCGCGCCAAGCTCGGCGTGAGCAGCCGGGGCGAGGTTGCGCAGGCCTATCGCCGCCTGATGTCGACATACGAACAACCCGTATATGAAGATTCCCATATAGGTTTTCCCCCGCTTCCCGTCGCATCACCGGTTCGGGACGACGTGGATGTCGGAACGTCTGCGGCAGGGTTCGGCTTTCCGGTGCATCATGCACCAGGGATCGAAAGCACGAGCCAGGCCGCACTTGCCGGGGAGCTTGCTCTGCCGGACAAGGATGACGCAGCCGCCTATCACCACGTTCTCCCGGAGGTGTTCGACGGGCCGAACGGCACCGTTTTGCGGCTGGGTTACATTGGCGGCATCACGGTGTTCCTGATCCTGATCGTGCTGGGAGGGCTGAGCATGTTCGTGCAGCTTTCCACCATGCTCGATCGCTGATCGCGGACTGCCCGGCCTTACATCTCCGTCCATGAACCGGATGGACGGCGCGGGGGCGCTGCCATCCTCAGCAAAGGGGCTGCCGCCGCAAGGGTGGCAGGACGGGGTGTTACCATGAAAGCTACCGACAACACTGTTACCGTGCAGTTCGGGACCGATGCGTCTGCCCGCGCCGACAGCAATGCCGTTGCCATCCATGGCATGCGCATCACGCGGGATCTCCACCAGGCCGAGGCGGCGCTCGACGAGGCGCTGATCCGCCAAGCCAACCTGCTCGCCACGATGATCCGTGCCCGGCGCGAGACGGCGGCGGGTCCGTTCACCGGCCACGACGCGCTCCTGCGCCTCGCCGCCAGCCAGAGGGCCGTGCTCGACGCCAGCGGCGAACTCGCCCGTGTTCACGGCAAGCTGCGCGAGGTCGGCCGCGAGATGGGCTCGTTCATCGACGATTGCCCGCCAGCTGGCTCTCTCGGCGCTGGTTCTCTCGACAACGATGGGCACGTCTCGCTCGCCGATGCCGCGTAATCCGCCCCGCCGATCCGTTGGCAAGGCGCGGCCGCAGTTTCCCCTGCGGTCGCGCAAGGGAGGGCGATGGCGATGGTGCTGATCTGGCTCTACCGTATCGCTATCGCCGCCGTCCTCGCCTTTGCCCTGCGCAAGGGGGAGGAGCCGGAACGGCTGGTCGCGGGGATCATCATCGCCACGGCCACCGCGGACGCCATCAACCACGCGATGTTCGGGTATCCGGCGTTCTTCGCGCTCGACCCCGGCCATCTGGTGATCGACTCCTGGGCGCTGGTGGGTCTCCTGTGGGTAGCGCTCCGGGCCAACCGCGGCTGGCCGCTCTGGGCCTGTGCGGCGCAGATCATCGTCGTCCTCGCGCACACCTCCAAGCTGATCGACCTCTCGCTCGTCCGCTATGGCTACTTCGTGATGACGCAGCTGCCCGTGACCATCCAGGCGGTAGCCCTGCTCGTCGGCACCCGCGCCCATCTCCTGCGGCGCGAGCGCATCGGCCGCTACCACGCCTGGCGCCCCGGTCCGCGAGCCGCCCTGCGCCCCGCGTAAGGCCCACCGCGCCCGCCGATACGCGACCATAATCGCCTTCAAGACATCTCCTCGAGTTCAGGAGCTTCTCCATGACTGTCCGTTCCACGCGCGCCACTGCCGCCGCACCGCCCTCGACCGGCCGCCGCAACGGCCTGCGCCTCGTCGTCCCCGCCACGCTCCGCCCGGCGCTCGAAGAGGCGACGATCCAGCGCCACACCGCCCTTGCGCGCGAGCTCTACGCCAGCCGCCGCCGCCGCCACCGCTACCTGCCGGCCGAGCTCTTCGGCGAGCCGACCTGGGACATCCTGCTCGATCTCTACATCGCCGCGCGAGAGCGCCGCCGCGTGCCGACCACCAGCGCCTGCATCGGCGCCCACGTGCCCCCGACCACGGCGCTGCGCTGGCTGCGCATCCTCGAGGCGCGCGGCATGGTCGATCGCGAGGACGATGGCCGCGACGGCCGCCGCACCTTCGTCTGCCTCAGCACCACCGGCCTTGCCGCGATGGACGCCACGCTCGCCACCTTGTGCCAGCGCACCACCGAGATCGCCGCCATCCTCGCCGACCCGCTCCCCGAAGCCCCGGAAGAGCCGCCCGCCCAAGCCTGACCCGAGGCTCCGACAGCTTCACCCGGCGCCTGTCGGAGCCTCCTCGCTGCCTGCGCCAAGCGCCACCTCGCGCATCGCCAGCAACTTCGCCCGCAGCGAAGCCCGCGCCCCTTCCGCTAAGGCCGCATCCGCCGCAGCGCGCTCAGCCTCCCAGCGCTTCTTCAGCGCGTCGAAAACCGGATGCCCCTCGCGCAGGTCGGCCACCCGAACCGCCCCATACTTCTCCGGCCGCCGCGCCCGCAGCAGGAACATCAGCAACCCCGTGTTGTGGTGCGTCCAGGTGGCGACAACCTTCCCGCGCGAGACCACCGGCCGCTCCTCCCCGGCAATCGCCCGCTCGAGCGCACAGTCCTCCAGCCGCGAATAGCCCCGCTCCACCGCCGCATCCCACGCCCGCGCAAAGTCCTCCGCGCCCACCCGATGCCGCAACTTGTACAGCGCCTCCACCGAAGCTCCGATCGACAGCGCCGCCTGAGAGACAATCCCCGTAGCCGCCAGCGTAGCAATGAACCGCCGCTGCTTCTCCGCCGTGATCGAGTTCCGCCGCGCCGCCACATGCACAAACGGCACAAACTCCAGCGCCGAGTCATCGACCACATCCACCCGCCGAACCCGGGAAGTCCGCCGCTTCCGCTCCCGCTCCTCCCCGAGCTCGCTCGGGGAGGGGGACCGCCCGCGCAGCGGGTGGTGGAGGGCCCCCAGTTCCTCCCCGCCTGTCCCGGCGCAGGCCGGGAGGGAGGGGGACCATCCGCAGGATGGTGGAGGGGCACCCTCAAAACAGCACAATCCCCCAAATCCTCCCCGAGCTCGCTCGGGGAGGGGGACCGCCAAAGGCGGTGGAGGGGCAAACCCTTACTCCCTTCCCGCAAGCGGGAGGGCACTCCAGTCCCCCCCCTCCCGCAAGCGGGAGGGGCCGGGGGTGGGCAAACCACAAGCCAACCCAACCGGAACACCCCCCACCCCCACACGTTGCGCCCACATGGCCCAGCTCCACACCCTAATCGAGCACCTCGCCAAGCTCCTCGAAGTGGCCGGCGTCTTCATCATCCTCGCCGGAGTCCTGCTCGCAAGCCTGATCTTCCTCCGCCAGGGCACGAAAGACGGCAACTGGCGCACCAGCTACGATCGCTACCGCGCCAACCTCGGCAGAGGCATCCTCTTGGGTCTCGAACTGCTGGTCGGCGCCGACATCATCGGCACCATCACCTCGCCTCTAACCCTATCGAGCGTAGGCCTCCTCGCCATAATCGTCCTGATCCGCACCTTCCTCAGCTTCGCACTGGAGACCGAAATCGAAGGCTGCTGGCCTTGGCAGAGGCGGCAGCGGAAGGACGAAACCCCCAAAGGCCCGCCGCCGGTGCGGTGAAGGGCGGGGAAGAGAAAGGAAAATGCGAGGGCCATCGCCCTCGCGCTCCCAAGAGCTAGTGTTCCGACCCGCAGGCCTTGACGTGCTCCACCAGTATCTCGCCAATGAATTTGCCCAATTGGACGGGCACGGCATTGCCAATCATTCTGCCCAAGACGTTGAAATTCACGGGCGTCCCGGGAGGAGTGAATGCGTATTCTTTTGGAAAGCTTTGGATCATGGCAGCCTCGCGCAAACTAATTGCACGGTCCTGTTCTGGATGTCCGAAACGCCCGTTCCCGAAACCATAACACTGAGTTGTCATCGTCGGCGCGGGTTGGTCCCATTCCATTCGTCCATAAACGGACGGATAGGTCGCTCCACTCGCACGCGAATGGCATGGTGCGACTAGTTCGGGCGGCCAGTCACGCCAAGTGCCCCCCGGCTTCGAATGTCGGACGCGCGCGAGGTTGAGTGGACTGAGCGAAGCAGCCGCATGCAACGGATCATCAGGATCTGAATTTCCGGCTTGAAGAGGGGGCAAATCCGAGATTGTATCCCGAACCGTCGCGATAGGCTTTTCAGCATCGGGAATTACAATAGGTCCAAGCATGGACGCGACTAGCACTACTTTGGCAGAAGTGTGATTGGCGCGTTGCCCAGCGAGCACCCGCACCGTGGACATTGGGTCGGTGGAGAGCGCGACAGGTGGTCAAGAATGGCTTGGCGCACTGCTGGCAGG
>JBKBUD010000101.1:0-7098 GCA_046290865.1 Novosphingobium sp.
CCAGGGCTGATAGCACGGCGCCGAACCCTGAGCGACGCTGCGGATGCGGAACCCGCCATGACTTGCGTGACAGTGTCTGCGCAAACGACAGGTTCTTTTCACGCAGCCGCTTGCCAGAAGCGAAGGCAGCCCGCGAGCCGCTGCCAGAGCTTCGTCCTCTCACATATGTCCGCCCTCAGGCTGAGCCGACAAGGGGTCCGGAACCGCCCCCCGGCCACTCGCAACCGGTCCCGCGCCCTCCCCGCGCGTGCCAGGCGGCACCCGCACCGGTCGCGCGATCTGTGCTTATCCCTCCGGCGTTACGGTCCGCATTCGCCAGCGGATGAGCCTGCATATCGCGTTTCCGCGATGCCCACCCCCAACCCCTCCCGCCTGCGGGAGGGGAGTACTTCAGCCCTCCCGCAGGCGGGAGGGCCGCGAGACTTACTGAACGCAGTGAAGTTAGCCGCAGCGGGGTGGGCAACTCTGCGCCGCGCCAGAGTTAACTCACGCAAAGACGCAAAGCTGACTTGCGCTCCCTCAAGGCCGCGTCCACTGCAAGCCCTTCACCCAGAAGGACCCAACGCTTGGACATCGTCGGTTTCGCACTTGCCGTACTGCTGATCGAGCTTACGCCCGGCCCCAACATGGCCTGGCTGGCGGGCCTCGCCGCGACCGAAGGCAAGCGGAATGGCATGACGGCCGTTGCGGGAGTCGCACTGGGCTTGCTGGCCAACGGCGCGCTTGCTGCCCTCGGCCTTGCCGCCCTGCTCGAAAGCTTCCCCGCCTTGTGGAACGGCCTGCGCATCGCCGGCACGCTGATGATGGTGTGGCTCGCGGTCGAGGCCTGGCGCGGTGCGGGCAAGGAAACGCCTGCCGCCAACGGCACCACAGGCCGCGCCTTCGCCACCGGCGCGCTGATCAACCTGCTCAACCCGAAGGCCTACCTGTTCTTCGTGGTCGTCGCCCCGCAGTTCCTCGGCGGCGAGACGCTCAGCATCGGCAATGCCCTGCTGCTCAGCCTGATCAGCACCGCCATCGCCACGCTGATCCATTGCGCGATCGTGCTTGCCGGAGCCCGCGCCCAAGGCTGGCTGTCCGATCCCCGGCGAACGCGCACGGTCCGCCGGATCTTCGCGCTGATCATCCTCGGCGTGGCAGCATCTTTCCTGCTCACGCCGGTCCGCTAAAGGCCTACTGCACGAACGGCGGGCAGGGAATCGTCTCGCCCACGCCCTCGATGCGGGCGTTGCGCAGGCTCACCGTGAAGCCCTTGTCCGCGCCGAGCCGCAGCGGCGAACCCACGGCATTCAGCTTCGCCCCGTGCTCCGCAAAGCAGGTCAGCGGAATGCGCAAGGTCGATGGCTTGCCCGGCGCCCCGAGGCTCTGGCTCACATCCATCTTCACACCCGCGAACGAGACCGTGACTGACCCGCTGCCGCGCTGGTCAAGTCGCCAGTCAAGCCGTAGCGCGAAGCCGCCGTTGAGGTGCCGCTGCATGTCGACTACCGGCCCATCGAGCGCGATGTCGCCCTTGCCGGCCCAAGTGAACTGCCGCGCATCTTCCTGCGCTGCCACGTCGACCGCGCGCATCGTCACCACGCTGTCGAGGCCCAGCCGCCACGGCTCGATCACCTTGCCCGCACGGACGAACGTCGTCTCGCTCAGCAGGCTGCCCAGTTCGACGCGCGGGTCTTCGTTGACCTTGCCGACGCTGGCGGGCTTCGCATAGCTAAGGCCGTGCCCCACCCGCCACAGCGGATCGACCATCGGCGAGCGCGCATCCTGCGGCCAGTCGAACGCCAGCGTCCCGGTGAAATCGCGGACCGGCTTGCCGTCCTTGCGCGCCACCAGCACATCGGCAACGCCCTGCCCCTGCGAGCCCGGCTGCCACGCGGCGACGAAGGCATCGGCGACGTTGATCTCCGGCCCGACGAACATCGGGCGCCCTGACAGGAACACCGCCACCACCGGCACGCCTTGCGCCTTGAACTGCTTCATCAACTCCAGTTCGCCCTCGCGCGACTGGAAAGCGAGGTTGGGCACGTCGCCCTGAAACTCGGCATAGGGCTGCTCGCCAAACACGACGATGGCGACATCGGGCTTGGTCGCACCAGGCCCCTTGGCGTTGATCTCGGTCGTGCCGCCGGCCTCGGCCACGGCCTCCGAAATCGCCCGTCCGATGGTGCGGCCCTTGGGAAAGTCAGCCCCGGTGGTGTCAGTGCCCTGCCAGGTGATCGTCCATCCGCCGGCCTGCATCGCCATGCTGTCAGCCCCCGGCCCTGTCACCAGCACCTTGGCGCCCGGCTTGATCGGCAGCACCGAACCTTCGTTCTTGAGCAGCACCAGCGACTTGGCGACCGCCTCGCGCGCCACGTCGAGATGCGCCTGCGCGCCGACTGCCGCGGGATCACCGCGCTCGACCAGCTTCGGCCCCATCAGGCCGAGCTTGTACTTCACGCGCAGGATGCGCCGCACCGCGTCGTCAAGGCGCGCCATCGGAATCTTGCCCTCGCGCACTTCGCGCAAGGTGTTGTCATACAGGCCCTTCCAACTGTCGGGCGCCATGTAGAGATCGAGCCCGGCGTTGATCGAAGCGGCGCAGTCAGTCGGCGTGCAGCCTTCGACCTGCCCGTGCCCGTTCCAGTCGCCAACGATCAGTCCTTCGAAGCCCATGCGGTTCTTGAGCACGTCGGTCAGGAGCGAGCGGTTGCCATGGTTCTTGACCCCGTTCCAGCTCGAGAAGCTGGCCATGACGGTCAGCGCCCCGGCGTCAATGGCGGGAGGATACCCCTGCGCATGCAACCGGACGAGCTCTGCCTCGGACAGCTTCGCATCGCCCTGATCCTTGCCGTGCTCGGTCCCGCCGTCGGCAAGGAAGTGCTTAGCGCTGGCGGCGACCTTCTCGGACGGAAGCGGCTTTCCGGCAAGGAGTGGCCCCTGCAACCCTTTAACCATCGCCTTCGAATAGCTGGCGATCACCGCCGGGTCGCTGGAATAGCCTTCATAGGCGCGGCCCCAGCGCAAGTCCTGCGGCGCAGCTAGGGTCGGCGCGAATGTCCATTCGATGCCCGAGCCAGCCACTTCCGCCGCAGTCGCCGCGCCGATGCGCTTGATCAGGTCGGCGTCATGCGCCGCGCCAAGGCCGACGTTGTGAGGGAAGATGGTGGCGCCCGGCAGGTTGGAATGGCCGTGGACAGCGTCGACACCGAACAGGATCGGCACCCCAGCCCCGGCCTTGCGCGAGGCGGCGCGGAATTCGTTCACCAGCTTGAGCCACTTGGCCGCGTCAGCCCGCTCGTCACCATAGGGGCCGCTGTTGCCCCCGGCGAGGATCGAGCCCAGCGGATAGCGGGCGAGGTCCTCGGGCTTGATCGAACTGATGTCGCCCTGGATGACTTGCCCGACCTTCTGCTCGACTGTCAGCTTGCGCAGCAGCTTGGTGATCGCCTTCTCGGTCTTCGCATCGGTGATGGTCGACGGGCTGTGTGCAACCGGCCAGTTCGCCGGATTGGCAACCGGGCTTTCCTGCGCCGCGACCGGCGCAGCAAGAAGCAGGAATGATAGCGCCGCCACGCTTGCCTTGGCCTGGCGCAAGCTTCCCTTCGACATCGACTTCCCCAAATTCTGTGAACGTTCTCAAATGAGCATTTCACACGTTTGCGAATGGAAATCAACCCCGCGCCAGAGAAGTGTCAGGCGGTTCGTCGCAAGCCGAGGAGAAGCGCCGTGGCGCACAGCGCGAGCAGCGCCAACACGACGAAAAGCGCGCCGAAGCCGAGCGTCGGCACAAGCGCCAACGTCAGGGCCGGCATGGCCAGAGACGGGATGGTGTTGGTCAGGTTGAACAGACCGAGATCGCGCCCGCGCCGCGCGCTGTCCGGCAGGACTCGCAGGGTATGCGCGCTGTGCAGGGCGAGGAACGCGGAGGTCGAAAGGCCGAACAGGATGTACCCGGCAATCGCGCCGTTGCGGCTCCCGGCGATGGCCATGACCAACAATCCGAGCGCTGCGCCGACCGATGACAGGACCAGCGGCATGACAGGCTCGCCGGTGCGGTCCGCCCTGCCCCCCGCGATAAGCGCGACCAGCGCTCCGATCACCATGGCGGTCAGCAGCACGCGGGCAATCGCGCTGTCTGCAAGGCCGGGATCGACAGTGCGCAACCACAGGTAGAAGAAGGCGAAGAGCGAAGCTTCGGAAATCTGCACGAGCAACCGCGCCAGCCACATCCGCGTGGCCATGCCCTTGAGCACCTTGCGCGCAACTTCGCTGCCATCGGCAGGTCTCGCCGCGCCAGAAACTACCGCGTCCTCGCCCAGCAGGACCAGCGGCAAGACACAGGCCGCGACGATCGCGCCGACGAAGGCAAAGCGCATTTCAAGCGAAAGCCCCTCGCCCAGCGTTGCCACGGCACCTGCCAGAGCACCTGATGCGGGGGCGAAGGCCAGCAATCCTCCCAGCAGACCCTTGCGCCTGTCGGGTACCTGGTCACCCGCCCACGCCGAAAGCGGCCCAAGCATCATGTTCAGTCCCACCTGCCACAGCGCGATGACGATGGTGAGCGAGAGCAGCGTTCCGGTGCGCGGCGCAATCTGCAGCATCACGCTCGACACCAGCAGGCCCGCGAGCACGAAGGGCCTGCGCCTGCCCATCAGGTCGCTCGCCCAGCCGAAGGCGATGTTGCACAAACTCGCTGCAATCGCGCCGAGGAAGGTCGTCGCCGCAAGCCAGCGCACAGCATCGCCACCGGCCAGTTGGCCGACGTGCATCGGCAGAAGCAGGGTCAGGAACGGGACGTAGGCAACGGTCGACCCAGCCCACGCCAGAGCGTAGAGCGCCAGGAAACGGGGCTCGCGGCCCGGTGCGGAAATCACGCCGCCGGGCCGGTGGAGCTGCGAACCTCGAAGCCCATCGGCAGGATCACTGCGCCCTCGACGGCTTCGCCCTTTTGCGCGGCGATCAGGCTGCGCACTGCAGTTGCGGTCGTCTCGGCAATCGGCTGATCCACGGCGGTCAGCGCCGGTCGGGTGAAGCGGACCAGCGGGGTGTTGTCGAAGCTTACCAGCGAGAGGTCGGCCGGGATGGCGAGGCCGAGCTCTTCGGCAATCTCGACCGTGGCCAGCGCCATCTGGTCGTTGCTGGCGATGATCGCAGTGGGTCGCTGCAGGCTGGCGAGAAGTGCGCGGGCAGCGCGCACGCCGGATGCGTAAGTGAAGTCACCCGCTTCCAGCAGACCTTCGGTGGAAAGACCGGCGGCGTCCATCTCGGCCTTCCAGCCATCGATGCGCTTTTCGGACAAGCGATACTCCGACGGGCCGGAAATGAAGCCGATACGCTTGTGGCCGAGTTCGATCAGATGGCGCGTCGCCGTGCGCGCGCCGCCTTCGTCGTCCATCGAGACCATGATGCCATCGGGCAGGCCCTCCTCGTGCACCTGCGCGCCGATCCGCGCGAAGGGCACGTTGTGGCGAGTGAGCGTTTCGAGGATCTGCGGGTTGTCGGAGTGCGGCGGCGTCAGGATCGCGCCGTCGGGCTGGAGCGCGGCGATTGCCGCGCCCAGTTCGCGCTCGACATGATCATTGTGGGTATCGACCAGTTCGAAGATCAGGCGATAGCCATGCTCGGCACATTCCAGCATGCCGCCGAGCAGCATCTGGTCGACCCAGTCGGTGCCCTGCCGCGCCCGCCAGTCGGCGATGGTGCGTTCACGGTCATTCAGGGCGAGGATCAGATAGGAGCGCGAACCGCTCATCCGCTGCGCCGCGATCGACGGCACGTAACCGAGCTTGTCGATCGAGGCCTGGACCTTCTCGCGCATCTCGGGCCGGACGTTGGCCTCGTTGTTGATCACGCGGCTGACCGTCTGCAACGAAACGCCCGCATCGGCCGCCACGTGCTTGATCGTTACCGCCTGCCGCCTGCGCGCCATGGGCTGTCAGTTCCCCCCGCTCTTCGTTCCGGGCCCTGCGTTACCCGCTTCGCCCGGCTTTTGCCATACGCGCACCCAGTCAATCGCCATCGTTTTGGGGTAGCCCGAACCGTCGACGCCCTGGCTGTTGCGGCTCTCCGAGAGATGCCCGCCGATGGCGAGGTTGAGGATCAGATGGAACGGCTTGTCGAACGGCGCGCCGGGCTTGTCCGAGCCAAGGGTATGCCATTCGTGCGGCTCGCGGCGGGCATAGTCCTTGCCGTCGACACGCCAGACCATGCCGTCCTTGTCCCACTCGACCTCATAGGTGTGGAAGGCGGTCGGATCGGAGAGATGCGTTTGCTCCGAGATATAACGGTTGCGCGGCGGCAGCCCGCCGAAGTGGATCGTGCCGAGCACGTGGTTCTCGCGCCCGCCCTCGCAGGTCTCGCAAGGCTCGCCGAGGTTGACCGCCTCCATGATGTCGATCTCGCCCGAGCGCGCCCATCCGCCATAGGTCCAGTCCTCGGGCAGCATCCAGATCGCGGGCCATGTACCCTGCCCTTGCGGCAGACGCGCGCGGATCTGGATCTTGCCGTAGAGCCACGAGGCCTTGCCCTCCGTTGAAAGGCGCGCCGAGGTGAACGGCTTCTTTCGGGTCGCCTCGGCCTTTTCCATGCTGTCGCGCTGGTCGCGCGGGAATGCCGGGCCAGTGAAGTCCTCGCGCTGCGCAACGATCTCCAGCACGCCATCCTTCACGCGGTGGTTGGCACTGCGCGCGGTGTAGCACTGGCGCTCCTCGTTGCCGCCGCCCCAGCAGTCCTCGGCAAGGACCCAGTGGGTGCGGTCGAGCGAGGTGCCGTCGAACTCGTCGGCCCAGACGAGTTGCCAATCGGGTTGGACCGCCGCCGCGGCCAGCAGCAGAAAGCTCATGCCGCCGCCGGAACCTCGGCACCGCAATAGCGCGCCACGTAATCGCCGTGTGAGGGCAGCGCGGCGACGGTGCGGCTGACCTGCTCGCGCAGGGAACCCAGCAGATGCTTCAGTTCCTCGTCACGCAGCTTGGCGGCGACGGGATGATGGCTCTGCGGATTGATCCCCTGCCCCATCATCACCTGCACCCACGAATTCTCGGCGAACAGTTCCTCGTTCTTGCGGAACACGCGGCCGGTTTCGCGGAACAGTTCGATCTTGTGTTCGAGGCTGGC
>JBKBUD010000102.1:0-7063 GCA_046290865.1 Novosphingobium sp.
CCACCTCTTCATTGGTGGACACATCCTTCACACCGCGTCACTCAACCGAACAGGTGCGCGGAATTTCGCGCTTACGACGATCCGGCCGTTGACCATGCGCGCGGCTTGATCGCCGATGGTAACGAGATCGACCGTGTTCCAGCTGTCGATGCGTTCATAGGTGCCGCCGTGGCGGTGCCATTGCCGGGCCAAGCCCCCGGCTTTCAGCGGCTCGACATAGTCGGTCGGCAGGCCGGGGAAATAGTGGGGCCACAGCGGCGTGCCGCCGAGCAGTGGGCCTTGCAGCGCCTTCGTGTTGACCATGATCGCATCGCCAATGTCGCCTTCCTCGAACTGGAATTCAACGCAATCGGGGAACAGGCGGTCGAGCTCCGGCCCCATGTGGTAGAGCAGACCGGAATTGCGGCGCTGCCATCCGCGCGGCGCGAAGCGGCGCTCGCCATAGCGGAAGTCCATGCGCAAGTGGTAGTTGCCGTGGAGCGAGGTGGTGGCGATGTGGCCGAAGCTCGCCTTGTCGGGTCCCGTGAAGCAGGACCCCAGCATGTGCAGCACGCCCTTTTCGATGCGGATGGCATCGTGGGCGTCGCGGTTGCCTTCGCCGTCCCGGTAGATCGTCCAGCCATCGAGATTGCGCCCGTTGAACAGCGGACGCCATCGTGATGCAGGAGCGACGGTGCGGGCGATTGCGGGAAGGGCGGTGGCAGCTGCAGCGGCAGCGAGGCGCTGAAGCATGGTGCGGCGGCTGGGCATGGGCGCTGTCCCCTTTGTCGCACGCATTCCGTAACAACACCGAGGTCCCCGCTTTCGCGGGGACGCCGGGCTTTTGTCACGCTGCGAGTGCGAGATCCTTGGTGTCCTTCGTGGTGGGCACGAAGGGCAGGTAGGAGACGCGGTTGCGCACGGCGAAGGTGATCGTGTGATTGCCGGCGGAAAGGCCGCCATTCAGCACGATGATCTGGGCCTTCTCGCCGAAGTTCCAGCGGTTGTCGTAGCAGGTTTCCATCTCGTCGAGCGTGTAGGTCTTGCCGCGCACCGAGAAGCGCACCGCCTCGCGGGGCTGCACTTCGCCATCGACGGTGACCTGGATGTCCTCGATCATCGAGAGGCCAAGGCCACGGTAGTAGGGCAGGCGCCCGAGGAAGGAAAAGCCGCCGTCCACAGACTGGAGGCTGCCCTCGACGATCATCTTGTTGTCCATCATGGCTAGGCGCTCCTTATTCTGCGGCTTCGCGGGCGGCTTCGGCGTCGGCCGAGGCAGTGGGCGAGGTCTTGATCGTCGGCACTTCGCTTTCACCGAGGAGCTTGGCGAGCATGACCTGCTGGCGGCGGACCTGTTCGACCGAATCCGGCTCCATCGCGTCCTCGATCCAGCGGTTGCCTTCGTATTCCGAGCAGATGTAGCCTTCGTAGCCGCCCTGCTGGAGCACCTTGACGATCTGGTCATAGGGGATCGAGGGTTCGACGTAGTCTTCGGTGACTTCGTAGAACTTGCCGTGGATGTTGTGGATGCGCGGCATGTAGTCGAGCATGCGCTTGGGCTCGAACGCGGCGTTGTGGCGCATGGTTTCGGCCATGGCGATGGCCGGACCCGTGCCGCCCATCTGCTGGACGTTGAGGATCACGTATTCCGACAGGACGCGGTCCTCATAGGCCTTCTCGATGTAGTCGGCGATGTGCTTGGGCACGCCGATCCGCATGAACTTTTCCTTCCATACCGGCGGGAAGGCGAAGAGGAACATGCCCATGTCGGGGAGGAAACCCAGCGCGTCCGAGCCCGACTTTTCGAAGGCCTCGGCGTGACGGATGATCCACGGGTGGTCGAAGTGTAGCGGGGCATGGACTTCGATCAGGATCTTGATGTCGTGCTCTTCGGCGTAAGGCGCGGCGGCGACGAGCACTTCGGGCGCGATCGAGACGAGCGCGCGGATATACTTCATGCCGAGGCGAGCACCGAATTCGATGTCCTTCTTCACGCTGGCGACCTGCTCATCGAAGGGCATCTCGCGGCCCTTGTAGCGCTTGTAGTCGAGCATGAAGTCGTGGCTGACGGGGGTGCAGTCGTATTGCTTGATCAGGCGGTGCCACCGGTCGATGTCTTCGGAGGCAACGCCGTATTCCGGCCAGCCCCAGAAGGTCTGCTCGCCGATGATCTCGATGCCATTGGCGCCGAGTTCCGCGCTGGTGCGGATGCAGTCCTCGAGGGTCATCTTACCCTGGAAGGTCTCGTTCTGGTAGGAATAGAGGCTCACGCCCCTCTTGATCTTGGACACACGTCACCTCTTGGCGGGGTTGTTGCGGATAGCCGGGCACAGGCTCTGTTCGGTTGAGTGCCGAGTTTTGCGTGTCGGACAGGGCGGGGGACGCTGGGCTGATGGCCCGGTGCCTTTCGCTCTCTCCTGGGGTCTGTCGCCCGCTATTGGAATGGACATTCTACTAATTTGTCACAGCCGTCAAGTGCGGCTTGACCGCTGGATTAGAATCACCATACCTATTCGTAAACGGGCTGCAGCGAGCGTGAATGCGCGCCGCGATCATACGACAGCGAAGGGAGACGGTTATGAAGCTGAAGGCAGTGTTGGTGGGCGTTGCGGCCGGGCTGGTGATGGCCGTTCCGCTATCTGGTCCGGCTACGGCAAAGGAAGACGTTTCGGCCGAGATTGCCGCGCTCAAGGCCGAAGTGGCGCAGCTCCGCGCCACCGCGCAGACCGCGCGCGACCGGGGCGACGTCCAGAACCTGTTCTCGCGCTACATGTATCTGCACAATGCCTTCCACGATCCCGAGATCGTGCCGCTGTGGGCGAAGAAGGGCACGCCGGGACTGCGCGCGCAGTATTCGAACAACGGGGTCTATACCTCGTGGGATTCGATCATGGCCTATCATGCGCAGCGGCCCAATCCGAAGGGCAAGCTGGTGTTCCACTACCTCGCCTCGCCGCTGATCGAGGTGGCAGCGGACGGGCAGACGGCCAAGGGCCTGTTCGTGATGGCGGGCGTGGAATCCGGCCTGACCCCCGTGGAGGCGGCCAGACAGGCGCCCGAGTTCATGTACGTCAAGGACCTGCTGGTCGACGGCAAGCGCGTGTGGATGCACGAGATCATGGCAAAGTACGGCGTCGACTTCATCCGCCAGGACGGTCAATGGAAGATCTGGCACTTCCACTGCTATGAAGTGGCGCGCTCGCCCCATGGCGTCGGCTGGATTCCCTTCGCCGCGAAATCGCAGGACAATCCCTTTGCCGACGACCTGATGTACTTCGGCGAGGACGGCAAGCCGGTGCTGATGCCCAAACCCGACGCGCCGGTTACGATGCGCAACAATCCCTATCGCACTGACACCGGCCAGACTCTCGATGCGCCGCCGCCGCTGCCTTATCGCACGATCAGCGAAACCTTCGAGTATTGAGGATGCCCATGAAACGTAGGCTGGCTTGCATCGGGGCGCTCGCCCTTGGTTCTTTCTCGCAATGCGCGCTGGCACAGGGGGTGGTCTCGACCAGTGGCGGCGTGGTGCGCGGCACGGTCAACGGGGGCGCTGAGGCGTTCCTTGGCATTCCCTATGCTGCGCCGCCGGTCGGCGACCTGCGCTGGCGCGAACCGCAGGCTGCTGCTGCTTGGGAAGGCGTGCGCGATGGCTCCGCGTTCGGGCCGGTATGCCAGCAAGGCGTGCCTGCGCCGTGGGGGCCCTATACCGCCGAGTTCCTCGCCGCCCCGCCGATGAGCGAGGATTGCCTGACGCTCAACCTTTGGAAGCCAAAGGGCGCCGCGAAGAAGCTGCCGGTGCTGGTCTATATCCACGGCGGCGGCTTTGGCGGCGGGGCGGGGAGTCTCCCGATATACGATGGGGCCAAGCTGGCGGCCAAGGGCGCAGTCGTAGTGACGATCAACTACCGCGTCGGCGTGCTCGGCTTCATGGCGCACCCGGCGTTAACGGCGGAATCGCCGCTGGGGTCTTCGGGCAACTACGGTCTGCTCGATCAGATCGCGGCGCTGAAATGGGTTCGCGCCAATGCCGCGAGTTTTGGCGGCGATGCGGGCAACGTCACCGTCTCGGGGGAAAGCGCGGGCGCGGCGTCGGTTGCCGACTTGCTGGTTTCGCCGCTCGCCACGGGCCTGTTCGACAAGGCGGTTGCCTTCAGCGGCGCGAGCATGGCGGTCGACGTGCCGCCGCTGGCCACGAACGAGAAGATCGGCAGCGACCTCGCGGCAAAGCTCGGCAAGGCGAGCATGGCCGAAATGCGCGCGCTTTCGCCCGAGGTGCTGATCGAGGCGACGCGCTATGTCCCCGGCGCGGCGAGCAGCGGCCCGCCGCCCTTGCGCTTCGTGCCCAATGTGGATGGCAAGGTGGTGCCGTTCAATCCGATCCGCGCGAGCGGTCCGGTGCAGAGCCCGGTGCCGCTGATCACCGGCTATAACAGTGCCGAGATGATCGACCCGTCGGTCCGCACGCCTGCGCAGTTCGAAGCGGCAGTGCGGGCGCGCTATGGTTCGTCGGCGGATCGCCTGCTGGCGCTCTATCCCCATGCGAGCGATGCGGAGGCCGTGGCTTCGAACACGCTGATAGCGCGTGATCGCTACATGGCGGGGCTGCTGTTGTGGGCGCAGGAGCGCACCCGCAGCGCGCAGCAGCCGATCTTCGCCTACCTCTACGATCATGCTTATCCGGCGGTCCGGGGCGGGCAAGCGTGGGGGGCGTTCCACTCCTCGCAGCTGCCTTATGTGTTCGGCAACATCGGCCTGGGCGAGCGGACCTTCACCGTCGCCGACCGCCGCGTGGTCGGGCAATGGCAGCACCGCCTGCTCGCGTTCATGCGCAGCGGCACGCCCAATGCGGGTTCGGGGGGGAAGGGCTGGGCCAAGGTCGCGAAGACCAGCGCCACGGTGATGGGCTTGGGCGATCGCGAGGGGATGCGTCTCGCCGTGTCCTCGCCAGCACGCTTCGAGGCCTTCTGTGCCTATGCGGCCGGCGGAGGCAAGCTTGGCCTGATGTGATAGAGCTCTCAGGCGCGTTCACGGTGCAAGGTGCGCCGCGTGGCACAATCGCGTCAAGACGGCCGGGCGACACGGCGCGAGATTGAGGACTTTGTAGTATGACAGGCCAGGTGCCGGTGTGGGATGTGCGGGTGCGGCTGTTTCACCGGTCGTTTGCTGGGATTGTTAAGCTTTCATGGCGGAGTGGCGAGAACCACGAGACGGACTGGAATCGGCAGTCGGGCCTGCTGGTGCTACTGCTGTTCCGCCTGTTCTGGGGCCTTGCCGGATCGCGCACTGCGCGGTTTGCGCGGTTCCTGAAAAGGCCCTGCGAGGTCATCGCCTATGTCGGCAAGGTAGGCGATGAGCATGCAACTGATTGGCCCGATCCGCTGGGCGGGTGGAGCGTTGCGGCGCTACTGCTGGTGCTGCTGACGCTCGTCGGCGCGTTGCTGTTCGCAGTTGATGTCGATGGGCAGGAGTCAGGACAGCTCCTCCGCTACCATCTCAAGGCCCGTATACTCTCGGGCAATGGGCTTTGAGAGTGGAATTGCCGCGATCAGTTCGATCATCGGCGGATTGCCCGGAGGAATGATCACCCGGCCGAGAAGCGATCTGATGTTTTCGCCCAGAGCCTGCCCTTCCGGCGTTGAACCTCACGGCCCAGCCAGCGAATGGAACTTGCCGGATGGAGTGCGGCTCGCCTCGACTGGTATAAGGCCCAAGGCTGTTTCATGGAAATCATGGCTACCAGACGCGGCTGTTCGTGCCCATCGAGGGTGCTGCGAGCGCGATTGCCAGATTGGCATCGTTCGCGTAGAATGTTGCCAAACGGCATTATAGGGCGTATATACTGCCATATGGAGAAATGCCATGCTGGCTCTGCAACCCGTTGATACTGCCGTTACCGCTTTCCGTCCCGATCCGATTACCCAGGACGAGGCAGCTGCCATGTTCCGGGCAGTCCTCAATCTGTTCGGCAAATGGGAGCTGACCGACGAGCAGGCGGCCACCCTGCTCGACATGCCAGTGCGCTCCTATCGCCGCTGGAAGGCCGAAGGCCCCGGGCGCGTTTCGCGTGATGGGCGTGCGCGTCTCTCCAATCTCATGGGTATCCATAAGGCGCTCCGGATCATCTTCTCGGAGGCAAACCGCGGCTATGCCTGGATTAGGGCAGCCAATGACGTGTTCGGTGGAGCCAGTGCTCTCGATGTGATGCTCGGAGGCGAACTCACCGACATCATGCGGGTGCGTCGCTACCTCGACGCCGAGCGTGGTGGCTGGTGAGCAAAACCGCGGATATCCCCGTTTCTCGAGTTGAGTGGGAGGGCGCTGTCAGGATCATCCGCAGTGCCTTTCCGCCTATCGACCTGTTCGAAGACATCGCTGATCCAGCCGACTGGCCGCTGCTGATCTCGGCAGAGCAGAAGACCAATCCGCGCATCATGGCGACGATTGGCAATCTCGATCTCGTTCCAGTCGACCGGCGGGTTGGCGGCAACGGGGCATCCTACCTCATGGCTCCATTCACCCATGTGAGCACCGACCGGCCGAGCCGCTTTACCGACGGCAGCTACGGCGTGCTCTACGTTGGCGACCGTTTTGAAACTTCGTTGTTCGAGACGATCCACCACCACGCCCGCTTCATGGCCCGGACGAAGGAAGCTCCTGGATGGACCTCGCAGTTCCGGGAAATCGTCATGGCGGTCGATGCAGACCTAAATGATCTCAGATCCGCAGCTGCGGAACCGGCCCCGATGCTGGACCCTGACAGCTACGCGGCATCTCAAGCTCTCGCTGCGAATCTCAGGAGCGCGGAATCCAACGGCATTGTCTACCCGAGCATCCGGCATCCTGGTGGGGAGTGCGTCGCGCTCTTCTACCCGGACTGCGCGTCAAATCCTTTGCAGGGGCGCCACCTCGACTATCATTGGGATGGCGAGCGGGTTGACCTTGTCCGCGATGCCGGTTCGGGAGCTGTTTTCCGGATCGTCAATTTGCCGCACGAACCTGTCTGACCACATGAGTTGGCCTTCCGGCCAAGTGCTGTAGGATCTCCGAGCACAGGGGCCGGCCAGCAGACTCAAGTCTGCGC
>JBKBUD010000103.1:0-6940 GCA_046290865.1 Novosphingobium sp.
TCAGAACGATAAGAACGCAACGCGAGGCGACGTGATCGAGGATGCCATTTCCGAATCACTGTCGGTCGATCTGGACGTTGCGGACTCTAGAGAACCGGAGTCCGGCTCCGTGTGGCGCTATGCCATGGCCAGCCGGGCCCATGCTGTCATCGATGCCGCAGATTACTTTGCGCTGATGCGCGAGGCAATGATGCGCGCACGTCAGCGCATTCTGCTGATCGGGTGGGACTTCGACACGCGGATCATCATCGGCGGTGGCAGGCGGTGGTGGAACCTGCCGCGCAAGCGCGTTTCGCCGGCGCGGCTCGGGCCATTCGTGGTATGGCTCGCCAACCGGCGCAAGCGGCTCGACGTGCGCGTGCTCAAGTGGAACTTCGGTGCGCTCAAAGCCTTCTTCCGCGGCTCGATGATGCTCGATCTGCTGCGGTGGTGGCGACACCCGCGCATCGTGTTCAAACTGGACAGCGCACATCCGCTCGGGTGCAGCCATCACCAGAAGATCGCAGTGATCGACGACCGTTTTGCGGTCTGTGGCGGCATCGACATGGCAGGCGACCGCTGGGACACGCGTCAGCATCTCGACGACGACAAGCGGCGCAAGCGTCCGGGCGGCAAGCTCTATGGCCCCTGGCACGACTGCACGATGCTGATGGAGGGCGAGGCGGCTGCGGTTCTCGGGCAGTTCGGGCGCAAACGGTGGGAGCAGGCGGGAGGCAAGCCGTTCGACGCATGCCTCCCGCAGGAGTCATCGCCCTGGCCCAATACGATCGAGGCGGAATTCCGCAACGTCGAGATCGGCATCGCCCGCACCCGATCGCACTTTGCCGAGGCCCGCGAGGTGCGCGAGATCGAGGCGCTGTTCATCGAGCATATCGCGCGCGCCAGGCGTTTCATCTATTTCGAGAACCAGTACTTCGCCTCGCGCAGCATAGCCGAGGCCATCGTGAAGCGGATGGGGGAAGCCGATCCGCCCGAGATCGTGCTGATCAACCCGGAAAGCTCGGATGGCTGGCTTGAGCAGACGGCTATGGATGGTGCACGGATCAGGCTGGCGCGGGCGATCGAGGAGGTCGATCATGCCGGACGGTTCTCGATCTGGCACCCCTATACTGCCGGCGGGACGCCGATCTATGTCCACTCGAAACTGACCATCGTCGATGACGAGATCCTGCGCATTGGTTCGGCCAATCTCAACAATCGTTCGATGGGGTTGGACAGCGAGTGCGATGTTTTCATCGACTGCGCTCGGCCAGCCAACGCGCATTGCGGCGAGGTCATCCGGCGCCTGCGCGTCTCGCTGTTGGCCGAGCATTGCGGTATTGATCCCGAGCGGGTAGCGGAGTTGCTCGACCGGCACGGCTCGATGGCCGCTGCCATTGCGTCGGCTCCGCAGGGCGGCAAGAGGCTTGGGCGGTTCGTGCCGCGCGAACTCGGCGAGGCGGAAAAGGCGCTGGCGGACAACGAGGTGCTGGACCCGGAGCGGCCGGAGGAGATGCTGTCCTTCTACCGCCGAGGCCTGTTCAGAAGCCGCTTCCTGCGGCGACCTGCCCGGTAACGTGCGGGATGTGATGCGATGAAGGGGATAAGATGAGCAGTCTGGTTGGGCCTGATGAGGACGATGATCTGGCCCGTGGCAAACTGCCCGTGCCCGAAGACGTGCAAGAGGCCATCCGCACGCTGATCCGTTGGTCGGGCGACGATCCCTCGCGCGAAGGCCTGCTCGATACGCCCAAGCGCGTTGCGCGGGCGTGGAAGGAATACTGCCTGGGCTATGGCGAGGATCCCGCCAGCCATCTGGCGCGTCAGTTCGAGGAAGTGGGCGGGTACGACGAGATCGTGTTGCTCAAGGACATTCCGTTCCAGAGCCACTGCGAGCATCACATGGCGCCGATCATCGGCAAGGCGGCGATTGCCTATTTGCCGCGTCACAAGGTGGTCGGCATTTCCAAGCTGGCGCGTGTGCTTCACGCCTACGCACGCAGGTTGCAGATCCAGGAGCGCCTGACGGCAGAAGTGGCCCAGTGCATCTGGGATAACCTCAAGCCGCATGGCGTGGCCGTGGTGATCGAGGCGAGCCATGCGTGCATGACCGCCCGCGGCGTGCGCACACCAGGCGTGGGCATGGTGACGAGCCGAATGATGGGCACGTTCCTTGACGACACCCGCAGCCGCAAGGAAGTGCTCAGCCTGATGGGCTACTGAGCGCGTCTTTCCGGCAAAGAAACATTACAGTTCAGCAGGTTGGTTGCACACACTGGCAGTCCTATCTTGGCAGCGTCACCGGAGAAAAGCCGGGACGTTGCAGGAGACAGGAACATGAAGACGCTCGCATTTGCGGGTCTTGCGGCTGTGCTGGCGATTAGCGCCCCCGCCTTGGCCATGGAGCATTCTACCGTCATCGAACACTCCGCCGGCCCGATCACCGCCGACTACACCGGGGCGACACGCGTCGAGATGAAGCAGGTCGGGGCGGCTGCCGGGGCAGGGCGCGCTTCGTCGCTGCGCTGCCAATGGTCCGTCTCGCTCTCGGTCGAGCGACAGGCACAGGTGGGCGCAAACCTGCAGGCAAAGCGCTCGATGCTGCGCAATGACGTTATTGCCGGGTCATCGCCGGGCTGGTGCTCGGAGCGCGGCAATGGCATCGACCGTGTGATCGAGGCGCGCCGCGGCGACTTGCGCAGCGCGATGATGGCCATGGTTGCGCAGGATCGCGAAGTGATCCTCGTTGAAGCAGAAGGAGCCCACGCCAAGCTGCGGGAGGGCTGAGGAGAAAATGATACCATGACCCGCATCCACTCATCTGTCTGGTTGGCAGCAGTCGGCGCTATTGCAATGGTTCATGCGCCGCAGGCTCTGGCCCAGTCAGTGGATGTGGGCGTGGAAGCCACGACCGACGAGGTACGGCGGGGGCTCAGCTGGAGCGACGGAGAAATCTCCGCCTCCGCCGATGCCACTGTCGGCTTTGCCGGACTGGATGCCTCGGTCCGTATGGCAGCGCTGCGCAAGTCCGACCGCCACGCCAATGCCGATGTCGTCGGCGATGTTGCCATCGGCAAGGACTGGAACGCGGGGGTGATAACCTTGCGAACCGAGGTGATCGGACACTTCTTCGGCGGTGCCGACATTGGCGCAGACTACGGCGAGTTAGGGCTGGGCGCTCGTTACTCTATCGGGCCTCTGCAGGTTCGTGCCGATGCCTTCTATGCGCCCAAGCAGGATGCCATTGGCGGAGACAATCTTTATCTGCGCGGGTCTGCCAATGCGGGGATTCCGGGGCTGCCGATCAGCGTTTCGGCCTCAGTGGGATATACGACCGGAGACACGAAGGATTCGCGCTCGGCGCGCCTTCGCCCGGCCGGCGACTATGCCGACTGGAGGCTGGGTGTTGAATACAACCAGTTCCCGTTCACGATCGGGCTGGATTATGCGGGGACCGATATCGACACTTCAGGTGTAACGATTTCGCCCTATGCCGATCTCAAGCATGCGGGCGATCGCGTGCTGGGACGGGTGCGGCTCTCGTTCTGAGCGCACGATGAAAAAGGCCCCCGTTTCCGGGGGCCTTTCGCTGGATCAGATGTTGTCGATCATGTGCTCTGCCGAGCTGACCTTGAAGTCACCCGGGGCTTCGACAAACAACTGCTCGACGACGCCGTCGTTGACGACCATCGAAAAGCGCTGGCCGCGCTTGCCCAAGCCAAAGCCCGAACCGTCCATGGTCAGGCCGAGTGCTTCGGCAAGGTCACCGTTGCCGTCAGCGAGCATGGTCACGTCGGGCGAACCCGAAGCGGCGCCCCAGGCTTTCATCACGAAGGGATCGTTGACGGCGGTGCAGGCGATCTCATCGATGCCCTTGGCCTTAAGCTCGGCGGCCTTGTCGACGTAGCCGGGCAGGTGCTTGGCCGAGCAGGTCGGGGTGAACGCGCCGGGGACGGAGAACAGCGCGACGCGCTTGCCCTTGAAGTAATCGGCCGACTGCACGGCTTCGGGACCTTCGGCGGTCGCCTTGACGATCTTTACGTCGGGCAGCTTGTCACCAACAGCGATTGTCATCCCCATCTTCCTTTCGTTGCGCCGGGCAAGGACGCCCGGACGAGTATGGCGCAACGGATATAGGACTGGCTCGCTGCTCTGCAACCGGGCCTGACGGGATGATCCCGATTTGCGATATAAAGAAGTCTTTATATTAAGTTTGCAGGTTGCAACGCAGCACGCTATGGGCGTGGCAGAGGCGCTGACGGCCATGGGGTCGTCCTGCGCATGATTTTTCAGGAGACTGCTTCGTGGCCAGCGTGCTTGACGCCAAGAACGATTACGTGATCGCCGACATCGGCCTTGCCGACTTTGGCCGCGCCGAGATCAAGATCGCCGAGACCGAAATGCCTGGCCTCATGGCGCTGCGCGAGGAATTCGGTGCGTCGCAGCCGCTCAAGGGCGCGCGCATCACCGGCTCGCTGCACATGACGATTCAGACCGCGGTGCTGATCGAGACGCTGGTCGCTCTTGGTGCGGAAGTCCGCTGGGCCACCTGCAACATCTTCTCGACGCAGGACCACGCCGCCGCTGCCATCGCCGCAGCCGGCATCCCGGTTTTCGCGATCAAGGGCGAAAGCCTCGCCGAATACTGGGACTACGTCGGTTCGATCTTCGACTGGGGTGACGACCAGACCGCCAACATGATCCTCGACGACGGCGGCGACGCCACGATGTTTGCGCTGTGGGGCGCGCGCGTCGAAGCCGGGGAAAAGCTGTTCGAGCCTTCGAACGCCGAGGAGATCGAGTTCGTCCGCGCGCTCAACGCCTTCCTCAAGAAGAAGCCGGGCTACCTCACGCAGTCGGTCAAGAACATCAAGGGCGTCTCCGAAGAGACCACCACGGGCGTTCACCGCCTCTACCAGATCGCCAAGGACGGCAAGCTGCCTTTCCCGGCGATCAACGTGAACGACAGCGTTACCAAGTCGAAGTTCGACAACCTGTATGGCTGCAAGGAATCGCTGGTCGATGCGATCCGTCGCGCGACGGACGTGATGCTCGCCGGCAAGGTCGCCTGCGTTGCCGGTTTCGGTGACGTCGGCAAGGGCTCGGCCGCTTCGCTGCGCCAGGGCGGCGCCCGCGTGATGGTCACCGAAGTCGATCCGATCTGCGCGCTGCAGGCGGCGATGGAAGGCTATGAAGTCGT
The DNA here is from genome assembly GCA_046290865.1 of Novosphingobium sp. Taxonomy (GTDB): domain Bacteria; phylum Pseudomonadota; class Alphaproteobacteria; order Sphingomonadales; family Sphingomonadaceae; genus Novosphingobium. The sequence continues at coordinate 5,180 of JBKBUD010000103.1, forward strand.
CACCATGGAAGAAGCGGTCAAGCGCTGCGACATCTTCGTGACCGCGACCGGCAACGAAGACGTGATCACCGCCGAGCACATGAAGGCGATGAAGCCGATGAGCATCGTCTGCAACATCGGCCACTTCGACAGCGAGATCCAGATCGCTGCTCTCGACAACTACAACTGGACCGAAGTGAAGCCGGGCACTGACCTCGTCGAATTCCCGGACGGCAAGCAGATCATCATCCTCGCCAAGGGCCGCCTGGTGAACCTCGGCTGCGCCACCGGCCACCCGAGCTTCGTGATGAGCGCCAGCTTCACCAACCAGACGCTCGCGCAGATCGAACTCTTCACCAAGTCCGAGAACTACAAGAACGACGTCTACGTGCTGCCCAAGCACCTCGACGAAAAGGTGGCCGCGCTTCACCTCGAGAAGCTTGGCGTGCAACTGACCAAGCTCAGCAAGAAGCAGGCGGACTACATCGGCGTGCCGGAAGTGGGTCCGTTCAAGCCGGATCACTACCGCTACTGATCTTGCGGTAGCACCAAGAAAACCGGAAGGGCGGCGCGGGAAACCACGCCGCCTTTTCGTTGCCGGTAAGGCAAAGCAAATCCCCGCATTGTAATTCAACGGGCCAAGCCGTAGCGAAAGCATGATGCCGCTGCTCAATCAGACAGTGCTGGTGCTGATCGGACTGCTGCTCGCTGCTTGGACGGCGGGCGCGGGCTGGTTCGTGCTTGATGCCCGGCGCCGTGCGCGCAAGGGCGAGGCGGTGCAGCGACAGGCCCGCAGGCTGGTGCGGATGGTCGACGAATCGCCCGCACTCCCATTGCTGGTCAGGGCCGATGGCAGGATCGAAGGGCCGATACGGTTGGCAGGTTGGCTCGGCTTCGACGCCATGCCCGGGTATCTCTCCGAACTTGATGGCGAGAATTGCGGACTTGATGAGGTCCAGCTCTCGCACCTGAGCGATGCCGTACGTCGCGCTCAAAAGACCGGCGCGTCTTTCCGCATGGCGCTTACTCCCAAGGGCGGACAGCGAAGTCTGGCCGCACACGGCCATCTCGCCGATCCACAAGTTTCTCCGGGCGGCGCGGCGTTGGTGTGGTTCTTCGACTTCTCTGAAAGTCAGGAAGAACTGGTGCGACTTCGCACGGATACCGCTGCGGCTCAGGCGGATTTCGCAGGACTTTCGGGGCTGATCGAGGCGGCACCCCTGCCAATGTGGTTCCGGGGATCGGACCTACGCCTGCGGCTCGTCAACAGCGCCTACGTTAAGGCCGTAGGCGCGGTCAGTGCCGAGACGGTGATCGCGCAAGGCATGGAGCTGATCGAGCCGGTGGACGGACTGAGCGCGGCACAGGTCGCACGACAGGCCCAGTCGCGGCGGGTTCCGATCGAGCGCTCGTTGCTCGCCACGATCCGGGGACAGCGCCGGGCGGTGAGGGTGACTGACCTGCCGTTGGGCGAGGATGGCATTGCCGGTTACGTGGTGGACATCGAGGAGATGGAGGAGCTGATCCGCCAGTTCCGCCGCTTCCGCGAAGCTCAGCGCGAAATGCTCGATACGCTTTCGGCGGGGATTGCCCAGTTCGACGAGAAGCGGAACCTGGTTTTTGCCAACCAGCCCTTCCTGCGCATCTTCGGCGTGCCCAAGGCATGGGTGGTCGATACGCCGCCGTTCGACCGGGTCATCGACCGGATGCGCGATGCCGGACGACTGCCCGAAGTGCGCGATTTCCCCGAGTGGCGGCGCGAACGGCAGGCGTGGTTCCTTG
>JBKBUD010000104.1:0-6892 GCA_046290865.1 Novosphingobium sp.
GGGTGGGCGACCAGCGCGCTTTCGATCTCGGCGGTGCCCATGCGGTGGCCCGAGACGTTGATCACGTCGTCGATACGGCCGGTGATCCAGTAGTAGCCGTCCTCGTCGCGGCGGCAGCCGTCACCGGTGAAATAGAGCCCCTTGAAGGTGCTGAAATAGGTCTGGAAGAAGCGTTCGTGATCGCCCCAGACGGTGCGCATCTGGCCGGGCCAGCTGTCGGTGATGACGAGGCATCCGTCGGTCGCACCGTCGAGGAAATTGCCCTCGTTGTCGACCAGGGCAGGCTTTACCCCGAAGAAGGGGCGCGAAGCGGAGCCCGGCTTCAGCGGGGTCGCGCCGGGCAGGGGCGTGATCATCGCGCCGCCCGTCTCGGTCTGCCACCAGGTGTCGACGATCGGGCAGCGATTGTCGCCGACTACCTTGTGGTACCATTCCCACGCTTCCGGGTTGATCGGTTCGCCAACAGAGCCGAGCAGGCGCAGCGACTGGCGGCTCGTCTTCTTCACCCATTCGTCGCCTTCGCGCATCAGGGCGCGCAGGGCGGTGGGGGCACCGTAGAAGATTTCGACCTGGAACTTGTCGACCACCTGCCAGAAGCGCGAGGGATCGGGGAAGTTGGGCACGCCTTCGAACATGACCGTGGTCGCGCCGTTGGTCAGCGGGCCGTAGACGACATAGGAGTGGCCGGTGACCCAGCCGATGTCGGCCGCGCACCAGTAGATCTGGCCGGGTCGGTAGTCGAAGACGTACTGGTGGGTCATCGAGGCCCAGACCGAGTAGCCGCCGGTGGTGTGCAGCACGCCCTTGGGCTTGCCGGTGGACCCGGAGGTATAGAGGATGAACAGCGGGTCTTCCGCGCCCATTTCCTCAGGCGCGCAATCGGCGCTCTGCGCGGCGACACCCGTGGCCCAGTCGACATCGCGACCTGCGACCATCGGCACGTCGGCGCCGGTGTGGCGCAGCACGATCACGCTGTCGACGCCGGGGCACTGCTTGAGTGCTTCGTCGACATTGGCCTTGAGCGGCACCTTCTTGCCGCCGCGAAGGCCTTCGTCGGAGGTCAGGACGATCCGGCTGTCGCAATCGGTGATGCGACCGGCGAGGGCGTCAGGGCTGAAGCCGGCGAAGACGATGGAATGGATCGCACCGATGCGGGCGCAGGCAAGCATGGCGACGGCGGCTTCGGGCACCATCGGCAGGTAGATCGTCACGCGCTCGCCCCGCTTGACGCCCTGGGCCTTGAGCAGGTTGGCGAAGCGGCAGACCTGTTCGTGCAACTCGCGATAGGTGATCTCGCGGTGCGGGGTGGCCGGGCTGTCGGGCTCCCACAGGATGGCAATCTGGTCGCCACGTTCGGCGAGATGGCGATCGAGGCAGTTGGCCGAGAGGTTGAGCGTGCCGTCCTCGAACCAGCGGATACCGAAATCGGCTTCGCTGAAAGAGGTGTTCTTCACCTTGGTGAAGGGGCTGATCCAGTCGAGCCGCTTGCCGTGTTCGGACCAGAAGGCTTCCGGGTCATCGATCGACTGGCGGTACATCTCGAAGTAGCGCGCCTCGTCAACCAGCGCGTCGGCGGCCCATTGCGCCGGGACCGGGTACACTGCCTCGCCCATGTCAGACTCTCCTCAACATGCTTCGTATTCCCCGAGGGTTTACCGCGCACGCGGCCATCGGGCTTTTAGACAATAGTCGTAGATATAAAGGCGACCAGTTCTGTGGCCGACAAGTGCCTGTCGATCAAGGTCGGCGGCATGACCTGCCGAATCTGCGCGCGCGGGTGACGGGCCTTGCCAGCGCTGCGGACGAACGCCATCTGCATGTCATGTCACTGTTTCGCGACTATCATGCCCACGTCTATTTCGACCCGAGCGAGACTGCCGAAGCGGAGCGCTTTTGCCAGGCCATGCGCGACGCACTTGGCGTGGCCATGGGGCGGGTGCATTCCCGGCCGGTCGGACCTCATCCACGCGGATCTTGCCAGATGACCATCCCGGCGGATGGCATAGGCGACGCCTTGCCGTGGATCCTGGCCAATCGCGGTCGCCTTACGGTGTTCTGCCATGGCAACAGTGGTGACGATCTCGCCGATCACACCGCGCACGTGATGTGGCTGGGCGAGAGCGAAGAACTGAATCTCGCCCAATTCGGACGAAATTGATCATATTCTGCATTCCAGCAACACTTTGTCTTGATTGCGCCCGTTACCCGCAAAAGCCCCGTTCCAGCTAGTGCTGGTGCCGATCGGGATGGGAGCACCCGGATGAAGAACGGATTTCGAAGGTCTTTCGGGCCCTTGGAGCACCGGTTTTTCGCCAACTCCCGCCAATCTGCCGCGTCAGAGACTGTTCTTCAACCTTGGCACCACGTGCGCCGCTGCTATCGTGCGCCGTGCTGTCGCAAACGCGCTGGGAACTTATGCAATCTCCTTCGATCGTACTGGTAGAAGACGACGGTCCGCTGCGGACCCTGACCGCCCGGGCATTGCGGGAAAACGGCTATACCGTCCGTACGGCGGCCACGGGGGCCGAGATGTGGGTCGCCCTCGAAAGCGAGCCTGCCGATCTCGTGGTGCTTGACATCATGCTTCCGGGAACCAGCGGGATTGAACTGTTCCGCCGTCTGCGCAAGCAGAGCGACGTACCGATCATTTTCGTGTCCGCCCGCGGCAGCGAGGAGGACCGTGTGCTGGGCCTCGAGCTCGGTGCGGACGATTACCTGCCCAAGCCGTTCAGCACGCGCGAACTTGTCGCTCGTATCGGTGCAGTCCTCCGCAGGGGCACGACTGCCGTCACCGACACGGCCGGCGATACCGGTAGCCGCAGCGGCGATATCCGGTTTGATGGCTGGACGGTTTCGATGGCCCGACGCGAACTGCATTCGCCGAGTGGAGCCATGGTCGATCTGACCGGCGCGGAATTCGACCTTCTGGGGACCTTTATCAGCCAGCCGCAGCGCGTCCTCGGGCGCGAGCGTCTGATCGAGCTTTCGCGGACGCGTCTCGGTGACAGCTCCGACCGCAGCGTCGACGTGCTGGTCAGCCGCCTGCGCCGCAAGCTTTCGGCGGCCGGAGGGAATGCACCGATCGTCACTGTTCGCGGTGTTGGCTACATGTTCAAGGCAGAGGTGCAGCGCGCCTGATGCTAGCTCGCCGGTTTGGCCTGCCCGAGCGGCTGCTCGCGATCCTGTTGTTGGTTGCGGTGGTCGATTTCGCCGCGAACACCCTGCTTTTTGAACGCGCAAGCCGCTTTGCCCTGCGTGAGGACGATGCCGCTCGCGTTGCCGAGAACCTGGTGATCGCCAGCAGGACCATTGCGCGGGCTCCAGCGGCGGAGCGGCGGCAGGTCGCCAAAGCTTTGAGTTCAAATCGTTTCGCGCTTGACTGGCAGCCGTCCGGAAACCGCCCAGCCGCCTCGTCGCAGCTTGGCCGCCTGCGCGAGCAGATCGTCGGCGATGCGGACGAACTTGGCCATGCCGACCTCCAACTGCATGTAAAGTCGGCCGGTGCCGGCGGGCGTGTCTCGGGCTCGCTGGTTCTGCCCGATCGCAGTGTGGTCCTGTTCCAGACTTACGCCAATGATACCTGGGGCATCAGCCCGGGACGCATCGTGCCCCTGATGCTGCCCACACTGGCTCTGGTCGTGCTGGCCTGGGTCCTGTTCCGGGCAACGCTTGCCCCGTTGCGCACTTTGGTCCGCGCCTCCAAGACGGTAGGGGCAGGGCCGCCACAGCCGCTGGCCGAGCAGGGTACCGCCGAAGTGCGCGACCTGATCCATGCGTTCAACGAGATGCAGCAGCGCGTCTATGAATCGATGACCAATCGCACCCAGTCGATGCTGGCCATCGGGCATGACTTGCGCACACCGTTGGCCCGGATGCAGCTTCGCGTCGAAAGCCTCGATCTCGATGAGGAGACGCGCGAGGGGATGAGCGCGGATCTGGGCGAGATGCGGCACATGCTTGAATCGCTTCAGGCCTTTGTCGAGACCGGTGGTTCGCGCCTGCCAGCCGAGCGCATCGATGTGGCGGTGATGACGCAGACACTGGTCGACACGGCGGCGGACAATGGCGCCGATGCGACGTTCCATGGCCTCGAAAGCCTCGAGATCGTGGCGCGTCCGGTGTCACTGCGACGCGCGCTGTCCAACCTTATCGAGAACGCGCTGCACTACGCCGGAAACGTCAGGGTCACGGTGCGGCGGGACGGGGAAATCGCCGAGATCGTCATCGAGGACGACGGGCCCGGCATTCCGGGGGACCGGCTCGATGACGTGCTGCAGCCGTTCATCCGCCTTGATTCTGCGCGATCGCGCGATACGCCGGGGATGGGGCTGGGGCTGGCCATCGTCCGGCGCGCGGTGCAACTCGACAATGGCACCCTGCACTTGCGAAATCGTCCGACTGGTGGGCTGATCGCGACCTTGCGCTTCCCTCTCGCGACCAGTTGAGGGGCGCGCAACATTTCGTTACGCCCCCGCGCAGATACGGAAAGAGACGTGACATACTTTGGTTATGGCTTTGACAATCCAGCAGGATTGTTGGCCCTAACGAAAGGTCCCTTCCGTGAACGAACTCATCGGCCGTGTCTTCAGCTTCGAGAAGACCGTATTCCCCGATAGCCGCGAATTGTTCGGCAAGCTCGTCAGCGAAGGGCAATCTCCCAAGGCGCTGATGATCTCGTGCGCAGACTCGCGCATCGTGCCCGAGCAGATCATGCAGGCCGAGCCGGGCGAACTGTTCGTGTGCCGCAACGCCGGCAACATGGTCCCGCCCTTTGCGACGATGAATGGCGGCGTGACATCTACGGTGGAGTACGCGGTCATGGCGCTGGGCGTGCGCGACATCATTGTCTGCGGCCATTCCGATTGCGGCGCGATGAAGGCGCTTTCCGCGCCAACGCTGCCCGAAGGCATGCCGAGCGTGGTCGCCTGGCTGCGCCATGGGGCGGCGGCGGAGCATGTCGTGTCGACCTGTTCGCCCAACCTCCACGGCGACGAGCGCGTGCGGGCGGTGAGCCTGCAGAACGTCATTGCCCAGCTCGCCCACCTGCGCACGCATCCGTCGGTTGCCGCAGCGATCGCGCGCGGCGAGATGGCGCTGCATGGCTGGTTTGTCGATATCAGTGCCGGCATGGTGCTCGGCCTCGATGGCGAGACCGGCGAGTTCTCGCCGCTGCGCGAGGACAAGCCGCTGCCGGTGGCGCTCCCTGCACGCCGCCGCTCGGTGATCGACACCTGGACCGCAGAGGCTGCAGAATGACATCGACGACTGCCGACGCGGGGCCGCGGAGCGGTCCATTCCGCTTCCTCGCCCGGGATCTGACCGCCTCGATAGTGGTCTTCCTTGTTGCCATGCCGCTGTGCATGGGGATCGCCATTGCCTCGGGCGTGCCGCCGGAGAAGGGCTTGGTCACCGGGATCATCGGCGGGATCGTCGTCGGCCTGCTGGCGGGTTCGCCGCTGCAGGTGAGCGGTCCTGCCGCCGGGCTTGCGGTCATCGTGTTCGAGTTTGTGCGCGACAACGGCCTGTCGGCGCTGGGGCCGGTGCTCGTGCTAGCAGGCGCGCTGCAGCTCGTTGCCGGCGTCGCTCGGCTCGGCGGGGTTTTCCGGGCCATTTCGCCTGCGGTTGTGCACGGCATGCTCGCCGGGATCGGCGCGCTGATCGTGATCGGCCAGTTCCACATCCTGTTCGATGCCAAGCCGCAGTCCAACGGGATCGACAACCTCGCCATGATGCCCGCGCGCATCCTCGGCCTGACGCCGTTCGATTTGCGTTCGACCGAACTGGCACTGATGCTCGGCCTGCTCACCATCGGCACGATGATCGCGTGGGAGAAGCTCAAGCCCGCCAGCCTCGGCCTGCTGCCGGGCGCCTTGCTGGGCGTTCTTGCCGCGACGATGGTGGCGTGGGGAGCAGGGCTCGACGTTGCGCGGATTGCCGTTCCGGACTCGATCGGTGCCGCTTTCGCCTTGCCCGACGGCGGGTTCCTCGCGCCGCTGACGCAAGGGTCGCTGATCGTCTCGGCCATCGCCATTGCATTCATCGCCAGCGCTGAAACGCTGCTCTCGGCCGCTGCCGTCGACCGCATGCACGACGGCACCCGGACCGACTACAACAAGGAATTGCGCGCGCAGGGCGTGGGCAACCTGCTGTGCGGCGTGTTCAACGCGCTGCCCATGACGGGCGTGATCGTGCGCAGTTCGGCCAACGTGCAGGCAGGAGCCAAGACGCGGCTTTCGGCGATGGTGCACGGCGTGTGGATCCTTGGCTTCGTGGCGCTGCTGCCGTTCATCCTGCGCGAAGTGCCGATGGCCGCGCTCGGTGGGGTGCTGGTGGTGACCGGGTGGAAGCTGGTGAGCCTCAAGCAGGTCCGGCGCCTGTTCGACGTTCATGGCGTGATGCCGGCATTGATCTGGGTTGCAACGTTCGTGCTGGTCGTCACGGCGGATCTGCTTACCGGCGTGCTGGTCGGCCTCGTGCTTTCGGCGCTCGAACTGCTGCCCCACGCCCGCAACCTGAAGTTCCGCGTGGGCGAGAAGGCCGTCGGCGAGACGGTAAGGCTCGAGCTGGAAGGCGCCGCGACGTTCATCGGTCTGGCCCGGTTGACCAACGCGCTCGAGCAACTGCCGCCGAGCAAGCCGGTTCATGTCGACCTCGACCGTGTCCACGCAATGGACCACACCACGGCAGAAATGCTCGATGAGTGGATGGTGCGGCGCAGGATGCGCGGAGATGTGGTGACCGTGACCGGCCCGGAACCGATTCTGAAGTCGCTCGCCAACGCTATCTGATCGCGGCTCCCCCTCTCGCCGCATGCTGCGCCCGGTCAGGAAAGCCGATGCTTCCTGTCCGGGCGTTTCGCGTTTGTGACCCGCTCTTTCCCGATTTTTTCTAT
>JBKBUD010000105.1:0-6889 GCA_046290865.1 Novosphingobium sp.
TTCGCCCAGCTGGATGGTGTTCGACCACAAGTATCGCCACCAGTTCCCAATGGGCCCGCTGCTGCCGCTGGTTCCGGACTGGCTGCAATCGGGCGCGGTCAAGTCGATCCTCAAGAAGGGGCGCACGATTGGCGAGCTGGCCAAGGCCATGGGCGTCGATCCGGCAGCGTTGGAGCTGCAGATAACGCGGTTCAACGCCGGTGCGGCCAAGGGCGAGGACCCGGAATTCCATCGCGGCGAGGCGGCCTATGACAAGATGTATGGCGACTATCGCCACCAGCCCAACCCCTGCCTGCGTCCGCTGACCGAGGGGCCGTTCTATGCCATGCCGATCTACCCCGGCGACATCGGCACCAATGGCGGCCTGCGCACCAATGCCAAGGCGCAAGTGGTCGACGATGCCGGGCAGCCCATTGCCGGACTCTATGCCGTGGGCAACAATGCCGCTTCGGCCATGGGCGAAAGCTATCCGGGGGCGGGCGTGACTATCGGCCCGGCGATGACATTCGGCTATGTCGCCGCGCGCGACATGACCGGCGCCAATGACTGAGTCGGGCAAAGTCGTCCGCATCGGCGGGGCGAGCGGGGCGCTGAACGACAGCGCGATTGCCGTGCCGGGGCTGCTCAAGGTGGAGGGGCTGAACTACCTCGCCTTCGACTATCTTGGCGAAGGGGCGATGGGGATCTTCCGGCGGATGAAGCAGGCCGATGCGCGCTCGGGCTTCCTGCCGGACTTCGTCGATATCCACATCGGGCCGTACCTGAAAGAGCTGAAGGCGCGGGACATTCGCGTCACCGCCAATGCCGGGGGCATGAACCCGGAGGGCCTTGCCGAGCTGATCCGCCAGCGCGGGCGCGAGCAGGGGCTGGAGCTGCGTGTGGCGACCGTGACCGGCGACGATGTCGAGCATCTCGTGCCGCAGCTGCGCGCCGAGGGCTTGCGCGACATGTACAGTGGTGCGCCGCTTCCTGACGGCGAGATCGGGATGCACGCCTATATCGGCGCGTTCGGCATTGCCCGCGCATTGGATGCCGGCGCGGATGTGGTCATCACCGGGCGCGTGGTCGATTCCGCGCTGATCCTGGGACCGCTGATCCACGAGTTCGGCTGGGGGCCGGACGACCTCGACCTGCTCGCGGCGGGGACCGTGGCCGGGCACCTGCTCGAATGCGGGGCGCAGGCGACGGGCGGGACGTTCACCGACTGGCAGGACGTTGAAGGCTGGGCCAACATCGGCTTCCCGGTGGGCGAATGCCATGCCGACGGCAGCGTGGTCATGACCAAGCCGGAGGGCACCGGCGGGCTGGTTTCGGTGGGCACGATTGCCGAGCAATTGCTCTACGAGGTCGGCGATCCGCGCGCCTATATCGTGCCCGATGTGGTGTGCGACTTTACCGGGATCACGCTGGAGCAGCTCGGCCCGGACCGGGTGCTGGTGCGCGGGGCGAGGGGTTATGCTCCGCCTCAGACGCTGAAGCTGTGCGGGACGTTTGACGATGGCTGGCGCTCGGTCGCGCTGATTCCGGTGAGCGGGATCGCTGCGGTGGCCAAGGCGCAGCGGACGGCGGAGGCCTTGCTCGAACGCGTTTCGGCGATGCTGGAAGAGCGCGGCTGGGGACCGTGGCGGCAGACCCATGTCGAGGTGATCGGGACGGAAACGGCGTGGGGGCCGCGCGCGCAGGCGCTGGAACCGCGCGAGGTCCTGCTCAAGATCGTGGTCGATCATGCCAACCCTGCGGCGTGCATGCTGTTCGGACGCGAACAGACCACGGCGATCATGAACATGAGCGTCGGCACGTCCATCGCCCCGATCATCGCTGCGCCGAGGGCCTTCCCGCTAACGGGGATGGTCTTCGGGCTGATCGACCGGGACAGGGTGACGCAGAAGGTCGCGCTGGATGGCGTGGCGCTGGACTTTGTCGATCCGGTTTCGCCAGGGTTCGATCCGGCGTGGTTGCCGCAGATTGACGGGGAAGCAGCGACGCTGGAAGGCGACCTTGTCGAAGTGCCGCTGATCCGACTGGCCTGGGCGCGCAGTGGCGACAAGGGGCGATTGTTCAACGTGGCCGTTATCGCCCGGCAGGCGGAATACCTACCGTGGATCAGGGCGAGCCTGACGGTGGCGGCGGTGACCGACTGGTATCGCCACCTGTTCGACGATCCGGTGAATGCCCACCTCGAGGTGTTCGCGGTGCCGGGTGTCCATGCGATCAACTTCCTCGCCCACGATGCGCAAGGCGGCGGGATCAACCTTTCGCCGCGCTTCGATGCGGCGGCCAAGAGCATGGCGCAGCACCTGCTGGAAATGCCGGTGCGCCTGCCGCGCTCGTTACTCGACAAAGGATAGACCGATGGCCGATGATCTGCCCTACCTTGCGCGCGGTGCGAAGCCGGTGAAGACCGACAGCACCGTGCTGGTCAGCAATTCGGATTACCTAAACGAGCCGCGCCTGCGCGACTGGCTGGCGACGGCCTACTTACGCAAGAGCGGCAAGGATTCGCCAACCACTTTGGATGCGCACAAGCTCTACGGCATTCTCGCCGATATCTTCGACGTGCCGCGGATCGAGGAGCTGTTCACCGCCGAGCGCAAGCGCTGGCCGGAGCTGGACGCGTGGTTCTCGGAAGGCTTCTCGTCGAACTTCACGGTCGATGAACTACTTTCGCACCCGGAAGGGTCGTTGGGCCACACCTTCGGGCGATATCTGCGCGACAACGGCTTCGAGATTGACATCGTGCCGCGCTTCACGCCCCGTAACCAGTTCGAATACTTTTCGTTGCGCAGCGGGCAAACGCACGATCTGGAGCACATCGTCTGCGGCGGCGGGTTCGACATCATCGGCGAACTGGTGCCCTATTTCGCAAGGCTTTCGAACCTGCCGCGCTTCCTCGATCCGGAGCTGGTCGGGCTGATCAATGCCGGGCAATTGCTCGGCGCGCTGCGCCTCGTCTCGCGCACCGGACTGCACTATCCGGCGGCGTTCCCGACGGTGCTGAAGGCGGTGCGCTGCGGCATGGACGTGGGCGAACAGTCCGGCCCCTACTGGATGGCGAAGTACGAGGACGTGTTCCACCTGCCGATCGAGGAGGCGCGTGCGGCGCTGGGCATCGTCGGCGCAGTGGACCTCGACAGCCGCGAGGCTTCGCTGCTGTGGTCGGAGTATTCGTGACAGGCCTGTGATCGAAAGCCCGGTCGGCATGCAGATGCGGTTGTTCTTTTGAACACTTTTCCTATATTTCTTTCATATGAAAGGAGTGCAGGCGATGAGTGTGCCGGCAAGGCCGCTACAGGAAAAGGCAGGAGCGCTTTCGGGCGCAGTCGTCCGCATCAGCGATTTCTGGAGCCTGAGCAATGCCAAACTGGCGACGGTGCTGGGGCTTTCTCCGGCGACGGTCTCACGCCTGCGGGCGGGCACGACAGCGCTCGACCCTGCGTCCAAGTCCTTCGAGGCCGGTCAGTTCCTGCTGCGCCTTTTCCGGTCCCTCGACGCGCTGGTGGGCAGTGACGACAATGCCGCAAAGGCGTGGCTCAACACCGTCAATCTCGATCTCGATGGCAAACCAATTGACCGGATCGATACGATGCGGGGCTTGATGGAGGTCTGCGACTATGTGGACTTCTACCGCGCTCGCGTCTGAGCACCGGCCCTATCGCGGGAAGGTGTGGCGACTGGTCGAGGCTCAGCACCGGATCTCGACAAACCGGCTCGCGAGGAACCTGGCGGATCAGGAAGCGCTTGAGGAACTGGCGGAGGAGGTGAAGCCGCAGGTCCCGGTGGCCGCACGGCACCTCGACTTTCTGCTGGCATCGCCGTTTCGCTATGGACACCGGCAGGCGAGCCGCTTTCGCTGCGCCGAAGAACGCCCTGGGATTTTCTATTCGAGCGAGGCTGAGCGCACGGCGCTGGCAGAGGCATCATACTGGAGATTGCGGTTCTTCTCACGCTCTCCGGGCTTTACGCCGCCCGTCACCACCATCGAATGCAGCAGCTTCTGGGTTCGCGTGGCAAGCGACAGGGCGCTGGACATCACGGTCGCTCCATTTGCTGGCGACGAGGCGGCGTGGACGGACCCTGACGATTATACCGCGTGCCAGGCGCTTGCTGCGGAAGCACGTGTCGCTGCGACCCACTTGATCAGAACACGGTCGGTCCGCGATCCGGCAGGTTTCAATGTCGTGAACCTTGATGCTGTGGCCTTTGCCGAGGCGAGGACGCACCATGGGAAGACGTGGCACTTGCGCTATGAGGGGGATCGGCTGATCGCCCTGGCTGCCTTTCCCCATGATGACAGGTTCGAGTTTTCGGCCGCAGGGTTCGGCTTGGGCCAGATATAGCGATGTTATCCCAGTTTATGAGAAAATGATAACTTCGCCGCAGACCGCACAACTGAGGGACCGCAGCTTGCACCCCGGTCCCTCACGCTGTTGCACCTAAATCAGAAGTTTACGCCCAGTTCCAAGCCGTAGGTGCGGCCGCGTTCGTAGGTGCCGGTGAACAGGAGCACCGGGGCGCCGAAGGCGATGTAGCGCTTGTCGAAGATGTTGTCTCCGAACACCGAGAGCGAGACGCGCGCGCCGCCGAGCGGTACGTCGGCCACGCCGAGGCGTCCGTTGACCAGCCAGTAGGCGGGCTGCTTGTTGCGGTCCTCGAGCGCGGGCTGGCCGGTGAGCAGATCGCGCAGCGGGGTGGAGGTGAGGTAGTAGGTGCTGCGGTAGCGCCCTTCGATCAGCGCCGAGACATGCCCGCCGTTGCTGGTGAGATCGGGCGAGTTGTAGCTGGCGGCGGCTCTGCCGGTCCACTTCGAGAAGTACGTCGGGCGCGCGAAGGCGGCGACGTCTTGCCCGTTGAGGACGAAGGTCTTGTAGTCGAAATCGGTGTAGGAAATGCTGCCCGAGAGGTTGAGGCCCGCCACCGGCACGACGTCCATTTCCGCTTCGAAGCCCTTGATCTTGGCCTTGCCCGCGTTGTCGAAGAACTGCCGCCCGTTGATGAAATTCTGGGTCTGCAGGTCCTTGTAATCGTTGTAGTAGGCCGCAACGTTGAGGCGCACCTTGTTGTCGAGGAACTGGGTCTTGGCGCCGAGTTCGTAGCTGGTCATGTTTTCGGGGCGATAGGGAATGCCCGAAAGAATGCCGCCCGAAACGTAGCCGGTGGCGACTTTGGCGAAGAGCGTGGTCTGGTCGGTCGGGCGCCAGGTGGCGATGCCGGTCCAGGTCAGCTTCTTGTAGGTCGCCTTGTAATCGCCCACGCCCAATGAGCCGCCCTGTGCGCCCGAGATCACGAAGATCTTGAGTTCGCGATCGTCGATCGTGCCGCGCAGGCCGCCGGTCAGGTCGAAGGTGTCGCTGAGGTGCCAGGTCAGCTGGGCGTAACCGGCCATGGAGTCATTCACGCCCTCGGTGCGGGTGATGCCGCTGCCGAACACCGCGTCCAGCGGGCTGGGCACGATGGTCGCCGACGGGGTGGGGGAGAGGATGCCGAGCACTTCGGTGCCGGGCGACTTTTCGTGGAAGTAGAACAGGCCGGCGGTGAGCTGGTAGCTGTCGTTGGAGAGCTGGAACTGCAGTTCCTGGCTGAACTGTTCCTGCTTCGTCGCGCGGGCCGAGAGCAGCGGGAAGAAGTAGTCGTTGGCGCCGGGCGCGTTGGCCGGGTTGAACAGGATCGCCTGACGCTGCTGCGGCGTGAGCCCCGGCGTGATCAGGCCGCCCAACTGCTGGAAGGTGAAGCGCATGCCGCCGGCCGAGCCGAGATCGAAGATTACCGGGTCCTGCCGGAACTTGCGGTAGGCGCTGATCGACTTGACGGTGAGGTTGTCGTTCGCCGCGAGCGTCAGCGTCAGGCTGTGGCCCTGCGTGACGATGTGCTCCTCGCTGCTCGCCGCCGCCACTGAAGAGAGCGGGCCGTTGAGGCCTTCATTGGTGGTGCCACCGAAGAAGGGCTGCAGCGCGACGATGGGGGCGAGCAGCTGGCCCGAGGCATCGGGGATCACGCCGAGGCTCTGCATCGCGCGGCCCGAGGCGCGGGTGTCGGTATAGTCGAAGCGGTAGTCGGCGGTCAGCGCGCCGAACTCGCCCCGTACCGCAACCTGCCCGCCATCGACATTGCGGTGGCCCAGCTTCTTGACGAAGCGCTGCGTGCCGAATTCGGGCGCGCGCAAGGCGATGTTGAGGCCCTTGCCGGCCATGGTGTTGGTGACGTCGCCGTCGATCTGGTCATGCAGGTATGAAAGGCGGATCGAGAACGGGCCGATCTGCGGCAGGTCGAGCGAGACCTTGCCGCGCCAGGCGTTGTAGTTGCCGTAGGAGCCGGTGGCGCGAACGCCCCATTCGCCCTTGGGGGCGGCGGTGACGATGCTGATCGCACCCGAGGTGGCATTGCGGCCAAACAGCGTGCCCTGCGGCCCGCGCAGCACTTCGACGCGCTGGATGTCGGAAAAGTCGAGGAGCGAGCCGACCGCCCGGCCGATGTAGACGCCATCGATGTACATGCCGACCTTGGGGTCGACCGAGTTCGACGAGGTGCCGGAGGCAACGCCGCGGATAATGATCGTCGGGTTGGACTGCTGGCCCTGGCTGTTGAACTGGAGGCTGGGGGCAAGGCCGGCAAGATTGCGCACGCTGGTCACGCGCAGGGCTTCAAGCTGCTCGGTGCCGATTGCGGTGACCGCGACGGGGACCTTCTGCAGGCTTTCCTCGCGGCGCTGCGCGGTGACGATGATTTCCTGGACCGACGAGGATTGGCCCGAAGCCTGCGGTTCCTCTGCGGCGGCTTCCTCGGCGTGGGCCATCGGGGCCAGCGCCAGCGTGCTGGCCGCGAGGATCGAACCGCGCAGGAGCAAGTTGCGGGTGTACCGTGCTTTCATCATGTCTCTCCCTCCGTTTGTCGT
>JBKBUD010000106.1:0-3468 GCA_046290865.1 Novosphingobium sp.
CGCGGATTGTGGACATGGGGTCTGGCACCGGCACGCAGCAGTTGCCGATAGCGGTGGAAACAGTGCCGGTCGTTGTTGCCAAGCCTCCCTCTGTTCCGGAGTTCGTCCAAGGCCTTGGCCTGACCGTCCGCAGCGCACAGGACGGAGCCTCCTACGTTGTGGATCAAGTAAGTCCTGGCGGGCTGGCGGCGGGTCAGATCTTGCCCGGCGACGTCATCGTCGCGATCAATTCGGCCGGCATACAGCCCGGGCTGCCGGCCACTCGGCAACTGTTCGACCCTCTGGATGCGCAGGGCAGAATCAAGTTGCTGATTCGTCGCGGTCCGGCCTCGTCGCTCGTCATCCTGCGCAAGCCGTGAAGTCTTGCCGCCCCATATCGCCAGCTGGAGGAGTCATCTTGAGGAATATCCTGACCATCGTGACAGCGGGCCTTGCCATTATCGCCGGTGTCACACCGTCCTTTGCTGCGCGCCGTGCCAGCTACCAGGCAAAAGTCTCGCCGAAGTTTCCGGCGGTTGCCCAGACGGGATCGATCGCGGTCCTGAACTTCAATGGACGGGACGGGGAGGCATTCTCCGGCACGCTCACAGCGGCCCTTCAAGCGGTGCGGATCGACGGGAAGGCGGTCTTTGACGTCAAGACCATGGACTCGATGAATTACCGCAGCACTGCCGACGTTTCCCGGGCAGAAGTTGCGGCCGCCATCCGTCTCGGCCAGAAGCTCGGCGTCCGGGCGGTCTTTACCGGAGCTGTCACCTCGGCCTCGACCAGCAATTCCAACTTCACCCGTGAAGATCGCTTCTGCGCGCAGAGCAAGAAGATTTTCAGTTGTGAGCGCTGGGAAACGCGCCGGACGCCATGCACGACCGTCGTCGGGCAATACGCCGTTGCACTGCGGGCTATCCGGGTGGACAACGGGTCGGTCATCTATTCCCAGACGATCACCTCGCGTGGCGAATATACGGTGTGCGAGGGGCAGTTGCAGAAGGCGAGCATTTCGACCAGCGGATCGGGCGAAGCGACCGTGACCAGCAACGCCATCACCTCACCCGACGGGTTGATCGACGCGATGCGCACCGAGGTGGCGCAGCGGGTGCGCCTGGATGTGGCGCCATATTACCGGACCATCACCGTCAACTTCATGAACCGTACCGGCCAATTGTCGAAGCCTGACAATGCCCAGTTCCAGAACGCGCTGGAGTTTGCCGAGGCGAGCCGTCTTGACCGCACCTGCGCCATTTTCGAGACGCTTTACGCAACCGAGGCGAACAAGAGCAACGTGTCGCTGCTCTACAACATGGGCGTGTGTCAGGAAGTGCTTGTTCCCGAAGATCTATCGGCTGCGCTGCCCTACTACGCACGGGCCGATCAGCTTCTGACACGTCCCGACAAGCTGGTCTCCGATGCGTTCGTACGTACCCGCAATGCCGTCGAGGCGGGGCGGGGCAGCAAGCCCTGACGGGCGAAGGAAGCCCTGATGCATCCCTGCTGCGGCAGGGGTGCCACCTTTTTTGAAGGCTTGCCCGAATAGCTATGGTGCATGCGCGTTCAGGCGCGATAAAGCGCGATTGCGAAATTGTCCCTGCGCGTTCGGGCGTGGGGCTCTGACGAGATCGAAACTAGGCAGGGTGTATCAATGAAGAAGCTTACCGGTGTGATGATCGTTGCAGGTCTGGCCGCTTCGGCGCTGGCGGGTGGCACCGCCTTTGCGCAGGCCAAGGGTGATCCGGTTGCGGGCAAGAAGATCTTCATGCGTTGCGTTGCCTGCCATGCTGTGCAGCCGGGCGCGGGTGCCAAGATGGGGCCTAACCTTGCAGGCGTCGTCGGTCGCAAGTCTGGCTCGGCGGCGGGCTTCAAGTATTCGGCGGCGATGCAGAAGGCCAAGCTGACCTGGAACGAGGCCACGCTCGACAAGTGGCTGACCAAGCCGTCGGGCCTGGTCCCCGGCACGTCGATGGCGTTCCCCGGCCTGCCGAACCCGGCCGACCGCGCGAACGTGATCGCCTACCTCAAGAAGCCGAACTGAGTTTACTGCTCAGGGCGTCACGATAGCGAAGGCCGGATCCGGCTTGTCGAGCCAGCCCACAAGGCGGGCAAAGGCAGCCGGGTCCCCTTCGATCTTCGCTTCGCCCGAGGCAACCTTTGCGGCGAGCGGCTGGCCTGCGAACAGCGCGGCGAGCAGGTCCGAGTAACGGACCGTCAGCGTCGCCTGCCGGCCTCCACGCAGGCCCTTGCGGTGGACCAGCACGCCGTTGGCGATGGTCACGGTCCAATCCTGCCCCTTGTCGGGAAAGACGAAGCCGAGCGAGGCTGAGCCCTCTCCGGCTTTTGCGGGATCGAGCCGGACGGCCAGCACCTCGAACAGGTCTGATGGCGGGAGCTGGCTGATCAGGCCCGCGCCGCCGGTGGGATCGGTGGCGGAAACGCCGTGCTCGAGTTCGGTCGCGCCGGTCAGGTACATGTTGCGCCACAGCGCGTTCTCGCTCTGGTAGGCGAGCTGGCGATAGGTGCGGGCGAGCAGAGTCTTGGCGGCGGCATCGCTGCTGTCGGCGAAGATCGCCTTGTCGAGCAGTTCGGCTGCCCAGGCGTAGTCGCCCTTGGAAAACGCATCTTCCGCCAGAGCCCGTACGCGCGCGGCGCCGCCCAGCGCCTCGACATAGCGCTTTCCGCCCTGTTCCGGGGGCAGCGGGGCGAGATGGACCGGGTTGCCATCGTACCAGCCCATGTAGAACTGATAGACCGCGCGGGAATTGAAACTGTAGGAGCCGTAGTAGGGCCGGTCGTACCATTGCTGCGCCAGTGCCGGGGGCAGGGTGAGCCTTGCCGCGATCTCGGGCCCGGTCAGGCCATTGTTCATCAGTCGCACGGTCTGGTCGTGCAGGTAGGCATAGGCGTCGCGATGCTTACCGAGGTAATCCGTGATTTCCGCCGCGCCGAAGCGGGGCCAGCCATGGCTGGTGATGAGCACTTCGGAGCCCGCGAAGAAGTCCATCGCTTCGGTAAGGCCTTGCGCCCAGGCCTTGGCATCGCGGATCACTGCGCCGCGCGGAGTGAGGATGTTGTGCTGGCTGACGTTGGCGTTCTCCGCGAGGTCCGCGACCTTCCAGTCGGGGAAGCCGAAGTTCATTTCGGCCGGCGCTTCCGTGCCCGGCGTGATCTGGAAGCGCACGCGCACGCCGTCGAGCACGAGTTCGGTGCCGGTTTCGCTGATTTCCCGCGTCGGCGGGATCAGGCTACGGCCCCCGGCGGCGACGCCCATGCCGATCCCGGACCCCATCGAGCCCTCCGGGCCCTTGGGCAGGGTGAGGCCGAACTGATAGCCCGCGCGCCGACCCATGGCTGGACCGGCGATCACGTTCTCGCTCACGGCGGCGCGCGTGAAGCCGAGCGGTGCGATGATCGGTGCGTCCTTGGCCATCACCGAGGTGAGTGCGCCTGCCCCGCCGAAATGATCGACGTGGCTGTGGG
>JBKBUD010000106.1:3568-6839 GCA_046290865.1 Novosphingobium sp.
GCGATCACGTTCTCGCTCACGGCGGCGCGCGTGAAGCCGAGCGGTGCGATGATCGGTGCGTCCTTGGCCATCACCGAGGTGAGTGCGCCTGCCCCGCCGAAATGATCGACGTGGCTGTGGGTATAGATCATCGCGGTGACCGGCAGCTTGGCGACCTTTTCGGTGATCAGCGCATAGGCGGCGGCGGCGGTTTCGGTGGCGGTCAGCGGATCGATGACGATCCAGCCCTTCTCGCCACGAACGAAGGTGATGTTGGAGACGTCGAAGCCGCGCACCTGCCAGATGCGATCGGTGACCTTGAACAGACCGGCCTTGCCGAGGACCTGGGCGTGGCGCCACAGGCTGGGGTTGACCGATGCCGGAGCGGCCCCCTTGGCGAAGGCGAAGGCGGCGGTGTCCCACACCGGCTTGCCCGCCGCATCGCGGATCACCGGGTCCTTGAGCGTGGCGACGAAGCCGCGCGAGGCGAAATCGAAGTCGCGCGTGTCGGCCATCGGCAGGTCGGCAAGGGCGGCGGCATTGGCCTTGCGCGTGGCATCGCTGGGCGTGTCGGCAAGGGCCGGACCCGTGAGCAGCAACAGCGAGGCACCGGCGATCAGCGCGCGGCGCAAGTGTGATGAAGGCATGTCCTCTCCCGGCTCCAATCTGTGCGGAGTTCCGGGAACCAGAGTGGACTTAATCGCGCGGTTAGGGAAGCCCTGTTGATTGCATCCGGAGGTTCGCATGCGGGCGTTGTGCGTGGACAGGCGCGTCCGCCATCGGCAAGCTGCGTTCATCAAGGTTCGGGGACATGCAAATGATCGCACGAAGACTTCTGCCGCTAGCGCTGCTTTTGTTGCCGACGGGGGCCTGCGGGCAGGATGGACAGGCAACCTTCGTCAAGGACATGGTGCGCCTCGTCCAGAAGATGCATCCGACGGGCAAGGTGTCGGCCGCAAGTGATGACTGGCAGGAGTTGCGTGTCGACTTTCCCGGGGAAGACCAAGACCGGGCCGTGAACATTGGCCGGATCTGGAGCTACTGCCAGACCGCTTTGAAGGCGGACTGCAAGACCGCGAAGGAAGAGTTCGCGCGCAAGACGGCGTTGCGGCCGCCGGAAGGAAAAGTCGCCGATCTTCGGGTGATCGTGCGCGATCAGGTCTATTACGACTACGTCAAGAACCTGCCCGCACGACCCGATGGCGTCGCACCCAAGGCCATGGACGCACATGCCCGGAGGATCGGCGAGGACCTCTATGAGTTTCTGGCCCTGGATGGGCCGGACACCATTGCCTTGGCTGGGCCCGAGGGTCTGAAGAAGCTCGGGATTTCCGAGGAGGAGGCGTGGCGCATTGCCGAGCGGCAGACTGCCGAGAAGCTGCCGCCTTTGCCGACGGCGGAGCAACTTCGCGGCGATGCCGTGGCTTTCGAGGAGTACGAGTATCTCGGCAGCCTGCTGGTCCAGCGCGAGGGATTTTCGGCCCTGGCAAGGGAACTTGGCGACGATCTGTTCGTGACGGTGGTATCGGACGGCTTTGTCTTTGTCGGGTTGATGCCGGATGGGGAAGGGCTGCGCGGCTTTGCGAAAACGGTGGCCGAGGACTGCAATGCCCAGCAGCGGTGCATCTCACCTCACGTCTACCGCTTCCGGAATGGGGAATGGCGTATCGCCGATACCCCCGGAATCCGTTAGCCGAACAGCCTTTGCCACAAGCTGCGGCGGCGGACGGGGGCTTCCTGGCCGGTCACGCGCATCAGGTAGTTGGCCAGCAGCATGGCCTGGTTGCGCGTCATCAGCAGGTGGTGAGTGTCGACAGCTTCGGGCGTTGGCCGGGGCTTGCTGGTGGATTGGACGGTCAGGTGGATGTTGCGCGCGAAAGCGCGGTGCTTCCAGCCAATCACCACGCCCGAAAGCTCGTGTGGCGTGTCGTTGTCCGGCAGGTTTGCCGTTGCCATAGGCCCTCTCCCAATTCCCCGGTGGCCAAGGAATCGGAAGATGACAATTTCGTCAAGTTTTTAAGCTGGGCACTCGTTTCGGATTGGAACGATCAGGCGGCCAGCTGGTAGGGCGCGATCTCTCCGGCGAGGTAGAGCTTCTTGGCCTTGGCGCGGCTGAGCTTGCCCGAGCTGGTGCGCGGCAGGGTGCGTGGCGGCACGAGTTCGACCACGCAGTTCATGCCGGTGATCGAACGCACCTTGTCGCGGATCTGGTCGCGCAGCTTGACGCGTTCGACCGGGTCGGAGACGCGGCAGTGGACCAGTACGGCCGGCGCCTCTTCGCCGTTCTCGGTTTCGACCGAGAAGGCGGCAATGTCGCCCTGGTGGAAGCCGGGGAGCTGTTCAACAGCCCACTCGATGTCCTGTGGCCAGTGGTTCTTGCCGTTGATGATGATCATGTCCTTGGCGCGGCCGACGATGAACAGGTAGCCGTTCTCGTCGACGTAGCCCATGTCGCCGGTGTCGAGCCAGCCATCGACCATGCAGGCATCGGTTGCTTCAACGTCGCGGAAGTAAGAGTGCATGACCGAAGAGCCGCGGCACCAGACTTTCCCGATGTGGTGGTGGGCCAGCACGTTGCCCTTCTCGCCCCGGATGGCGACTTCCATACCGCGAACCGGCACGCCGCAGTTGACCATGGCGCGATAGCGGGCGGGACGCGAGAGATCGCGGGGTGTGCCCGACAGGCGCTCTTCCTCGACCAGTTCGACGCGGATGCCTTCGCCCGGAGGCATGATGGTGACGGCGAGCGTCGCTTCGGCAAGGCCGTAGCTGGGAAGGAAGGCCTCGGCCTTGAAGCCCGCTTCGGCAAAGGCGTTGACGAAGTTCTGCATCACGTCAGGCCGGATCATGTCGGCTCCATTGCCCGCCACGCGCCAGCGCGACAGGTCGAAGCGGTCCGAAACGTGGGTCTGGCTCGAGATGCGGCGGGCGCAGATATCGTAGCCGAAAGTCGGCGAGTACGACAGCGTTGTGCCGGTGTTGCGGCTGATCAGGTCGAGCCAGGCGAGGGGCCGACGAGCGAAATCCTCGGTCTTGAGGTAGTCGACCGACACGCCGTTCGCGATCGGCGAGAGGAAGCAGCCGACAAGGCCCATGTCGTGGTACCAGGGCAGCCACGAGATCGCGCGGTCAGGATCGGCGATGCTCATGCCATGGGCGTGGCCGGCGAGATTGGCGAGAAGGGCGCGGTGGGTGACGGCCACGCCATGCGGGAAGCGCGTCGAGCCGCTGGAGTACTGCAGGTAGCTGATCGCATCGGGATCAGGCGTGGGCAGTGGCGCGTCGGACAGGG
>JBKBUD010000107.1:0-6789 GCA_046290865.1 Novosphingobium sp.
AGGGCCAATGCGTCGAGCGCGGGGCCTGCGCGCCACAGGGCAATGAGGCCAAGCGCGGTGAGCGGGGCCGCAAGGCGCACCTCGTGCCAGCCGCGATCTGCGAGTGCGCCCATCAGCCACGTCACGATCTCGGACAGGGCGAAGGGATTGGGCGAGAGGCTGATGGCGAGGCTGGTCAGCGCGCCGGCGAGGCTGGCGATCATCATCCCCGCGAGCGTGAACAGGGCGATGCCGCCGCTGCGCCCGGCGATGAGGGCGAGCAGGGCCATCGCACCAGCGGCTCCGGTGAGGGCGAAGAGCGGGAGGGTCAGCGCCTGGCTCTCATAGCCGGTGTAGAAAGAGAGGACGGCGCCGAGCGCTGCAGAGGGCGCGATGCCGAACAGGCCGGGGTCTGCCAGCGGGTTGCGCAAGTAGCCTTGCATGGCCGCGCCTGCTGCGCCGAGGCCGGCGCCCAGGATGAGCGCGAGGAGTGCGCGGGGGAGGCGCAGTTCCATGAGGATCGCGGTGGCGTTGGGGACCGGGGGGCCGAAGGGGTCTATCCACACCTGTCCGGCGAGGAGGGAGAGCGGGAGGGTTATGGCGAGGGCGGTGAGAAGAACGATGACGGGGCGGGTCATTGTGGGTGCCCCTCCACCATCCTGCGGATGGTCCCCCTCCCCGTGCCGGGGAGGAATGTTGCGCGGACTTCGGCAAGCCTTTGTGCGGCGGCGATCAGGGTGGGGCCGCCGCAGTAGAGGAGTTTGGGGTTGAGGGTGGCGCGGCGGGTCTTGTTCAGTGCCTTGAGGGCGGGGTGGGACAGGACGCGGTCGTCACCCTTGCCGGTCTCGGCGGTCTGGCCGGCAACGAGGATCAGTTCGGGCGGGTCGGCCAGCATCTTTTCGAGCGGGAGCAGGTCGGCCTGACTGAGGCCGCGCGCGGCGGCGAAGTTGGTGTAGCCGGTGCGGCGCAGGAGGTCGGCGATCAGCGTGCCGTCGCCGGGGACCATGCCGCCCGATTGCCAGACGACGGTCTGGATCGGCCTTGCGCCGGGTGGTGGGGCGGCCTCGGCGAGCGCGGTGTCTATGCGGGCGATCAGCGCCTCGCCGCGATCAGCGTGGCCCGAGAGCGTGGCGATCTGGCGGATCTGGTCGCGGCTGGCCGCGATGGTGCTGGCCATGCCGAGGGTTTCGAGACGCAGGCCGAGGCGCTTGTACGCGCTGGCGGTGGCGGGATCGATGAAGGTGCTGCCGAGGACGAGGTCGGGCTTGAGGGCGAGGACTTCCTCGACCGTGCCACGCGTGGCGGGGAGCGCGCTGGCGAGGCGCGGGTCCATCGAGGAGGAGCGCGGGTCCTTGCTGTAGTGCGAGATGGCGAGGATCTGCGCCGGGTCAGCCACTTCGGCAAGGATCGCGTCGGTGCAGGGATTGAGGCTGACGATGGTGGGGTGCGCGGCTGCGCGGGGTTCGGGGGTGGCCTTGCCTTGGGGGATGCAGCTGGCGGTGAGGAGCGCTGCGAGCAAGGCCACTCCCCGGCCCGCTCCTCTGACGAGGAGAGGGAGAGGTGCGCTTGTGTTCCGTAACAGCACTGAGGACCCCGCCTTCGCGGGTGCGGCAGATCTGGAACGGGACGCGGAAGTGGCCATCAATACTTCGCGCGGATGCCGATGTAGGCGCTGCGGCCCCAGGTGCCGTAATCGGCGACGGTCTGGTAGTTGACGTCAAACACGTTCTCGACGCGGCCGTAGAGTTCGACCTTCTCCGTGAGGGGGAAGTTCGCGCGCACGGTGGTCAGCGCGTAGCCATCAAGGCGGCGGGTGTTCGACGCGTTGTCAAAGCTGTCTCCCACGAGGCGCAGGTCGGCGCCGAGGGTGAGGCCTGCCAGCGGAGAAGTCCAGTCGCTCGACAGGGTGAGCGCGTGGGCAGGACGGCGGGCGAGGTCCTTGCCGCGGTTGGCGTTGCCGGGGGTGCGGTTCTCGGTTTCGAGGTAGGTATAGGCCGCCTGCAGGTGCAGCGTATCAGTGGGGCGCGCGCCAAGTTCGGCTTCGACGCCCTGTGCGCGGGCCAAGCCGACGTTGTCGTAGAGGCCGAACGGGCGCGTGGCGCAGGCGTTGAGGCTGGCGCAGGACACGAAAGTGATCAGGTTGCGGCTATCGCGGCGGAAGACGGTGACGGCGGCGTGGAGCTTGCCATAGGGCGCGCCCCATTCGAGGCCGGCGTCATAGGACTTGCTGCGTTCGGGGTTCAGCGCGGCGTTGCCGTAGTTCGAGAGCAGCTGGTAGAGCGTGGGGGCCTTGAAGCCTTCGCCGTAGCTGGCGCGCAGGCGCAAGTTTTCGGCCAGCCTGAACGAGCCGTTGGCGCCGAAGGTCCATGCCGTGCCGAAGCGGCTGTGGTCATCGATGCGGACCCCGGCGGCGAGGCTGGCGCGGTCGGTGCTCCAGCCGAGCAGGGCGTGGCCGCTGGTGAGGTTGGCCTTGGCCTCGGCGTCGAAGGTGCCGGAGAAGCGGGTCCATTCGCTGTCGCCGCCGAAATCGAGGGTGAAATCGGCGGGGAGGTTGAGGCGGCCAGTCAGGTCAACGCGTTCGGAGCGGCCCTTGTAGCCGTAGGATGGGTCGGTGCCGAAAGTCGGGTCGTAGTAGTCGCGCCTGGTGTCGGACAGGGCGAAGCCGGTGTTTAGCGTGAGATCGCTGCCGGTGTAGCGCAGGCCGACGCGGCCCGAGGCCTGGCGGGTGGTCTGGTATTCGGGGGTGTCGGCAAAGGTGTAGTTCGGCGCGGGGTAGCCGTCGATGTCGGTGCGGGTGTCGGCGTAGCGGGCGGTGGCGACGATTGCGAGGTCCTGCGACAGGTTGACGCGGCCCCTGCCCCCGACGCGCCACTGGCGGAAGCCGTCGGGCTCGGTGCCCACGGCTGCGGCCGAGACGCCGCCGCTGCTGCTGTAGCCGCCGTTGAGGGTCAGCGCGCCGAAGTCTGACGAGAGACCTGCAGCGGCGTCCGCAAGGTAGCTGTCGTTGGCACCGAGTTCAGCGCTGGCTTCGATGCCGTTGAGATCACGCGACTGGACGGCGATCACGCCGCCGATGGCAGCGCTGCCCCAGACGATCGAGTTGGAACCGCGCAGGACGTCGATGCGCTCGACGCCGCCGGGGGTCAGGGTGCCGAAATCGAAGCCGCCCGAGGGGGCCGAGACGTCTTCGAGGCGGACGCCGTCGACGAGGACGAGGACTTGCTCTGCATCCGAGCCGCGCAGGCGCACGCCGGTGAAGCTGCCAGGGCCGCCGTTGCGGGTGACAGTGAGGCCGGGGACGCGTTCGAGGACGCGGGTGATGTCGGGACCCTGGATCGACTGGATTTCATCGGCGGTGATGACGGTGACGGGTTGGCCGACCTTGTCGAGGCTCGTCTGGCTGCCGGTGGCAATGACGGTGATGGAGTCGGCCCGGATCGAATCTCCGGTGACGATATCGGCACCTTGCGCAAAGGCGGGCGCGGCAAGAGTGAGGGCGGAAACGGAAAGCAGGTACTTCTTCACAGGACGCAACTCCGGCCACGAACGGTTTATGCCGTTCATGGCGAGAGGTGCGCTGGGCCTTGCAATTGGCGCGCCTCGTCGCGTGCGCCCGGTACACCCCGCCCGGCCGCGGAACGACTACCATCGGCAGGTTTCCTGGCTCCCGGGTCATCGCTCGTCGCCCGCCTTCCCAGTGCAGGCGTACCTGCTCCAGTGGCATTCTGGGCGACGCGCTCTCCGGTTACAGTTGCGGGGGCAGCGCCGGATTGGAACCGGCTTCCCTCTTAGCCCGGGTCAGCGGGCACCGTTGGCGTCGGCCGCGGAACTAGCGGGAACTTTGCTGCGCTGCAAGATTGGATATGGCCTTCGGGGCAGGTTAACCGGATCGCAGGGGCTTGTGCCGCATCGGGACAGCGGGAAATGCGGCCGTGCGCGGGGGCGCGCAAGGGTTTAGCGCAATTGAGGATTTTCAGGATTCTGCCCAGCCCCATGCCTCTCGAGCTTGCCTATCAGCCGATCGAACTGCCCAACGTGGCAGCGACGACGACTGGCGAGCTGCGACCGCGCGACTTTGCGGCGCGCATCCGGCGGCGTGACATGCGCTCGATCCGCAAGGCCTTGCGCGCGCCGTCGCTGATGAAGCAGCGGCTGGGCGGCGTGGCAATGTTCGGGGTGCTGGGGCTGCTGCTCGGGCCGACCGGATGGGGCGAGCCGGGGGGCGTTCATGCAGCGGTGGCGCGTGCGCAGATGGCCGGGCTGCAGCCGTTCGAGCGCGGGGGTGACAGCTTTCCGGGATCGGCGTTCTACTGGCTCGATACCAGCGACAGCGGGCTGATCGCGCCGACTGAGGCTCAAGCGAAGTGGGATCAGAGCCACTCGGATGCCGATGTGGTTTCGGCGCGTCCGGTTTCGGCGGCGGGATCGAGCGAGGACCGGTGGCGGGCGCTGCAGTGCCTGACGGCGGCAATCTATTACGAAGCGGCGAGCGAGCCTGACGCGGGGCAACGCGCGGTGGCGCAGGTGGTGCTCAACCGCGTGGCGCATCCGGCCTGGCCGAACACGGTTTGCGGCGTGGTCTATCAGGGGTCCGAGCGGCCGGGCTGCCAGTTCTCATTCGCCTGCGATGGGTCGCTGGCGCGGAAGCCGATGAAGGCGTTCTGGGACCGGGCGCGGCGCGTGGCCGCCGATGCGCTGGCCGGGTACGTCTACGCGCCGGTCGGGCTGGCGACGCATTATCACACGACGGCAGTGCATCCCTACTGGGCGCCGAGCCTTTCGTTCATCGGCACGATCGGGGCGCATCGCTTCTATCGCTGGGCGGGCGCGGCGGGGCGTCCGGCGGCGTTTACGGCACGGTACTTCGGCGGCGAGCCTGTGGCCGCGCCGCATCCGCGCACTTGGACGCCCTCGCCCGTCGACATTGCCGATCCGCTGGCGCTGGAGAAGGCCTTCGAGGAAGGGCGGATTGTGGCGCCTGTTGCTGCCGCGTCGGTTGCTCCGGTGGCGGCGGTTCCGCAGGCCGCGACGCAGCAGAGCCTTGTCCGGCCCCAAGTGCTGCCGGGGGTGAAGGCGGGCGCGACCAGCGCACCGGTTTCAGGCAGTGGCTCGGTGCTGCCGGGGTATGAGAACGCCAGCAAGTGGATTGCTCAGCCGGGGGCTTGAGCAGGGGCGCGGCATGGGAAATGCCTTTCGAAGGTTAGCGACTGAGATGGGGTAGACAATAGTCGCTTCCGTCAAACCGTTTGCGATAGATAGAGCTGGTGGATCTAACCAAATCCAAAAGAGGCCCTAATGGTTGGAGAGTTAAAACGACGATCCGGAAAGCCTTGGTCTGATTACGAAATCAGCATTCTTAGAGCGATGGCCAGCACCAACCGGGCAATCACAATCGCGCACAGGTTAGGACGACCTACTTCAGTAGTTCGAGACTACGCGGCAGAACTTGGCCTTGTTCTCAAAGGTGACAAGGCCAGCTGAGCCTGAATGGTTCACGCCGAGGCCCGGAGGAAGAAGCGAGACGCGGAGGGGCGTTGCGCGCAAGCCCATGCGCAGCAATTCGATCGGGACTGGAAAGCGGGTTTGCCGCACTTTCTCTCTCTGCGTCTCTTCTTTCTCCTCTGCGTCTCTGCGTGAACAATTCCAAGCTCACAGCTTGCAAACACCCCTCCACCACCCGCTTTGCGGGCGGTCCCCCTTGTATCTTGGAAATGGTGCATGATGCGATTGCGGGAGGCTCCGCTAGCGGAGCCTCCCGCCTGTTCGCGAGCCCGCGTCCCCCTTGGTCGTAGCAGCCCGCTGGGGAGCTTGGGCCCGGACAGATCTTCATCAACCCGAACGGTTGCACGGGGCACTGACCCCGCACACGCAAGGATGGGAACGGAGATATGGCACAGCACGATCAGTTTGTCGGCATTGATGTGAGCAAGGCGCGGCTTGATGCCTGTCTATGGCCACAGGGCGAGGCTGGCGCTTTCCCCAACGACCGTGATGGGCTGCGCGCGCTGATCCGGTGGCTTCGCCGCGTCAGGCCCGACGCAGTCGGCTTCGAGGCCTCGGGTGGTTATGAACGCGCCCTGCTGGCGGCTCTATGCGAGGCAGGCCTGCCCGCTCGACGCGTCAACCCGATGCGCGTGCGCCAGTTTGCCCGCGCTGCCGGAGTTCTAGCCAAGAATGACAGGATCGATGCTGCAACGATCGCACGATTCTGCGCTGCGCTGCCTCAACGCGAGGTGATCCACGATCCCGTCCGCGCCATGCTTGGCGAACTCGTCACGGCACGGCGCCAGCTGTGTGAGGAACGCACCCGCTGCGCCAACCAGGCAGAGCAGACTGCCAGCGCACTGCTCAAGCGGATCGCGGCGCAGCGGATCAAGCGGCTGTCGGCTGAAATGGCGCTGGTTGAAGCAGAGATCGCCCGTCTGATCGCAGGCAATCCCGAACTCGCCGAACGCAACGCGATAATGCGCTCGGTACCGGGCGTCGGCCCGACAACGGCGGCAACGCTCCTCGCCTTCATGCCGGAACTCGGTGCCATGAGCGCTCGACAGGCCGCATCGCTCGCTGGCGTTGCGCCTTTCGATTGCGAAAGCGGGGCATTCAGGGGCAAGCGACGCATCGCCGGAGGCCGCAAGCCACCCCGCGACGCACTTTACATGGCCGCTCTCGTCGCAAGCCGACGCAACACTGCAATGGCAGCCGCATACCGGAACCTGCGAAACGCTGGCAAACCAGCAAAAGTCGCCCTCGTTGCCATCATGCGAAAACTCGTCACAGCTCTCAACGCCATGATCCGAAACAAACAACAAT
>JBKBUD010000108.1:0-6726 GCA_046290865.1 Novosphingobium sp.
GCCGCCAAAGGCAGCGAAACGGTCGAGCAGACCCGCCTCGCCAAGGAGATTCTCGGGGAGTACGGCCTCGATTACGTTGCCGAATACATCGTCGGCATGCGCGACATGCACCACGTGATCGACGTGCTCTACGATCGCGCGGACCCGGACGAGATGGCTCGTGCGCACGAATGCTTTGCCAAGCTGCTCAGCGAGTTCGGCAAGCGCGGCTATGCGGTCTATCGCGTCAACACCGCGTTCATGGACCAGGCCGCAGACCTGTTCGGACCGGTCAAGCGCAAGGTCGACCAGACGCTCAAGCGCGCACTCGATCCCAACGGTATCCTTGCGCCGGGCAAGTCCGGCATCCGCATCTGACGCGCAAACGACCACAACTCCCCAGGTTCCGGGCTTGCCCCCCTCGCCCGGAACCGCCCGTTCCGGCCAACGCGCCTCAAATGCTCCAGCAGGCGGTGTTGGCCGGAAC
This sequence comes from Novosphingobium sp., assembly GCA_046290865.1. Classification (GTDB taxonomy): domain Bacteria; phylum Pseudomonadota; class Alphaproteobacteria; order Sphingomonadales; family Sphingomonadaceae; genus Novosphingobium. The sequence goes on from JBKBUD010000108.1 coordinate 467, forward strand.
CTTGGGCACTTTGCGCCCTGCGCAACGTTTGTCTTTTTGCACGAGTCCTCAGTCTGGATAGAGCGCAAGGAGAGGAACATGCAGGTCGCACCAACACCTTCGCCAGCCGGGCACATGGACTATTGGCGGCCATGCCCCGAACTCGTCGGGCTGGTCAGCGGCTACCACCGCTATGCCGTCACACCCCCACCCGGTGAAGAGCACCGTGAGGTGTTCCAGCCCGCCTGGTTCAACTTGCGCATCCTGCTCGACCCTGCCACCCGCTGGCACGTCCGCTGCGGCACGGCTGCGACGGTTCGCGTTCCGGACATCGCGCTGTTCGGCCCCTCCAGCGCCGCCTGCTGGTCGGACAGCGAGACCGGCACCGTGGTCGGTGCGGGCATCACGCCGCGAGGCTGGGTCCGACTGAGCGCCCGTCCCGCCGCCGACCTGGCCAATCGCGTCGTCCCGGCACACGAAATCTTCGGCCCCGACGTCGCACGTCTCGCAGACGATCTGCGCGGCACTTCCGACGTTCAGGCGATTCCCCACATTCTCGAGCGCTGGCTGCTTGATCGACTGGCTGTTCCGGTGAGGGACGAGGACGCGATCGCTTGCCTGACCATGGCTCTGCTCGATCCCGCAGTCAGGACGGTCGCCAGCTTGTCGTTGAGCATCGGAATCGGGCGGCGCTCGCTCGAACGCCTCAGCCTCAGGGCCTTCGGATTTCCGCCCAAGCTCCTGCTGCGCCGCGCCCGTTTTCTGCGCTCGCTCCATGCGCTGATCAGGGCCGGTCCCGGGCGTAGCGCGCTGGCCATCGACGCGGGCTACACCGATTACTCGCACTTCATCCGCGAGGCCCACGAGTTTCTCGGCATGAAGCCGACGCAATTCCTCGAAGTCTGCGGACCGCTGTTCACGCAGTCGCTTGCCCTGCGCCAGGCCGTGCTCGGCGCACCGGCACAGGCGCTGACGGAGGGTGCGAAGCCTTAGGGAGCCTTGGGCAGCGCGGTCCCCTCGGGAACGACCGGCAGCCACACCGCGCTCGCATTGGCACCACCGCGCTCCAGCGTAACCGTCGCCTTCTGGTAGTCCACCTTCTTCGCCAGAAAGATGTTGGGCACGAACTTCTGCGGGTTGCGGTCATAGAGCGGGAACAGCGAGGACTGCACCTGCACCATGATCCGGTGGCCGGGCTGGAACACATGGTTCACCGTCGGCAGGCGGAACTTGTAGCGCTGCACCTTGCCCGCCGGGATCGCCGTGGGCTTGGCAAAGCTGTCGCGGTAGCGCCCGCGGAAGATGTCGAGGCTGATCGGCAGCTGATATCCGCCCATCTTGGGGTCAGACCCTGCCACCTCGTCCGGAAACACGTCGATCACCTTGACCACAAAGTCACCATCGGTGCCGGTGGTCTTGGCGTAAAGATCGGCAATCGGCGCCCCCGATACCCGCACCGCGCTGGTCAGCACTGGCGAGGTATAGGTCATCACGTCGGGCCGCCCGTCGGCATGGCGCTGGTCGCTCACCAGCCAATCGCCCCAGCGCCCATCGTTGAAGTTCACCGGGCGCGGCAGGTGCGGCACCGGCTTGTCGGGATCGGAGACATAAGAGTCTTCGCCCACACCGCCCTTGTCAAAGCCGAGGCCGCCGTCTGCCTGCAGGAAGATCGGCTTCATGGGCGATGCGCAGCCCTGCTCGCAAGCGAGCGGCCACTGCGACAGCTTGTCCCAGTGGTTTTCGCCGGTGTTGTAGATCGCGGCCTGTGGCAAGTTCGCCGCCGGACCGTCCTTCAGGTACTGGTTGAACAGCGGCAGCACCATATCCTCGCGGAATTGCTGCGCAGTGTCCCCATCCCACTTGAACGGCCCCAGCTCGCGCCCTTCGCGATTGACCTGGCTATGCCGCCACGGCCCCATCGCGAGGAAGTTGTTGCCGGTCTTGCCCTTGGCCTTCAGCGCTTCCCACGCGGTGATCGCACCGTACATGTCCTCCTGATCCCACAGCCCCTGTTCCCAGATCGTCGGCACGTTGGAGGGATTGGCGGCGAGAAGCTTGTCGAGCGCCTGACCCTGCCAGAATTCGTCGTAGGCGATGTGCTTGACCATCTTCTGCCACGCCGGAAGCTGATCGAACCCGGAGTTTTTCGCCCACTCGTTCGCCCCGCCAAGGCGGCGAAATTCCTCGTAGTTGTCGTAAATCCCGGTCGCAGGATCCTCGCCCTTGCCCTTGTAGCCGGTCTGCGATCCGATCCAGCCGATGTTGGCAAGGCGGAACGCGCCGTAGTGGAACCAGTCGTCGCCCATCCAGCCGTCGATCATCGGGCTTTCGGGTGCGGCGACCTTGAGCGCCGGATGCGGGTTCAGCAAGGCCATGACGACGGTGAAGCCGTCATAGCTCGAACCGATCATACCGACCTTGCCGTTCGACTCCGGCAGGTTGGCCCTGTTCACCAGCCAGTCGATCGTGTCGTAGGCGTCGGTGACGTGGTCGGTCTCGGTCTTGTTGAGCTCCCCGCGTACCGGCCGCGTGACGATATAATCGCCCTCCGAACCATACTTGCCCCGGATGTCCTGATAGACGCGGATGTAACCCGCCTTGACGAAGGCCTCGTCCGCCAGCGGCAGCGTCGACAGGATATGCGGGCTGTCCTTCCGGTTGGCGCGCGACTTGGCGTCATAGGGCGTGCGCGTCAGCACGATCGGCGCGTTGGTCGTGCCCTTCGGAAAGACAATGACGGTGTAGAGCTTTGTCCCGTCGCGCATCGGGATCATCACTTCGCGCTTAACATAGTCGCGCGCATCTTCAGGCGGGGTGAACTTGCCCGGAATGTCGCTCGGGGGGAAGTTATCCTGCGCCGCAACGCCTTGCCTCGTCAGGACAAATGCCGAAGCGGCCAGCAGCAGCGCTGCGGCGCGGCGAAAGCGATGGGTCATGCAGGGGACCTTCCGGTTGCAAGGGAAACGACTCAAGGCGGGCTGGGCGCGCCAAACGGTTACCTGCAAGAACCGGAAGGTCCAGTCAATTCAGCCGCTTGCTTACTCCTTCATCACCGGCTTCGGCGTCTGGCCGCTCTCGTCGAGATAGTAGGCGACCCACTTGTGGAAGAACTGGTTGCCCGGCTCGTTGCGGCCAAAAGTCTGGTGCGTCATCGCCCCGGATTCGAGGCCGTTCTGCACCTTGAGGCCGAGGAAATAGTCCTCCTCCTCGACAACGTCGAAGAAGAAGTCGCACATCTGGTCCAATGCGGCGAGGCCTTCGTCGGTCTCCGGCTTGGTCGGGAAGATGTAGTTCATCACGGTGGTGTTCTGGTTAGCCTTCGGCCCGGGGAACAGCTGCGCCAGCTGGCCCATCTCGGGTGCGAGGAAGAAGCTCATGTTGGGGAAGAGCATGCGGATGAAATCGTAGCCGTTGTTCTCCTGCCGCCCCCATTCCTCGCGCGGGAGATTGGCCAGCCGGGTAATCGAGTTCTGCGGGAAGCCCAGCCGGATATGCGGGCCGAAGCCCTCGTAGTTGGCGCGGTTCGAAGGGCTGCGCGTCGCCACCGTGTTGGTATGCGCGGCCTGGAAGTGGTAGCCCTCCAGGTAGCCGTCATAGGCCACCTTCCAGTTCGCACCCTTCATCGCCTTGCTCTTGTGGTAGTACCAGGTCTCGAGCTTCAATGCGGCGAAGTCCTCGTACATCCCGCCCATCCACTCGGCCGCGTTGATCGGCAGATCGGGCGTGAGGATCACGAAGATCAGTCCCGCCGCCTCGTCGCATGGCAGCTCGGTCATGTTGAGGGTCGAGCGGTCGACATCACCGAAGGTGCTCGCCTCGGCAATGCCCATCAGCTTGCCATCGTTTGAATAGGTCCAGCCGTGGTACTGGCACGCGAAGGCCTTGCAGTTGCCCTTGCCTTCCTTGGCCAGATGCATCGCGCGGTGCTTGCACACGTTGAGGAATGCGCGCGCCTTGCCGTCCTTGCCACGGGTGATCAGCACCGGCAGGCCCATGACCTCCATTGCCTTGTAATCGTTCACGTTCGGCAATTCGATGGTCAGCGCCAGCATCAGCGGGAGCCGCTTGAAAATGCGCGCGATCTCGGCCTCGAAGCGCTCCTCGCTGAGGTAGTCGGCCACGGGCACGCGCATGGTCTCGCTCGCCATGTCGGTGGTCTTCGTCTCGACGAAATGGAGCATTCGCTCGGCGGCGCGGGCGTACTTGTCGTAAAGTTCGGTCATCTCGCTAACCTCAAGCGTTCAGATAGGAATCAAGCGTCTGGTGGATGTGGCGGATGCGCACTTCCTGATAGTCGGCGAGTTCGACGGCCTGGTTCTTCGAAACCTTCAGGCCCTCGTGGCACAGCGCCATGTTCTCGCTGTCCTGATCGAGCACCGCGCCCAGCACGCCAAGCTCGGGCGCATCGGCCCAGATCTGGTCATCGCCCAGCATGTGCAGCGGCACGCCTGCCGGTCTCGGCTGTCCTTCAGGCACCCGTGCGATCACGCGCACTTCCATCAGGCACTTGTCCTGATCGGGCCACGGCCGCCAGCGATAGACGATGTTGGGCATGAACCCGCCCCATGGCGCAAAGTTCGGGAACACGTTGTAGACCAGCGCATCGAGCAGCTCGCTTTCCGAAACGCCGGAATAGTCTCCGCCGAACTGCTTCTCCGAAACCTCGCGCATCTTCTCACCCAAGGCGGCGCGGGCACTGCGGCCTTCAGGGACGGCGATGGCGTAATTGTCCTTGTCCTCGTCGTAGTTGTCGGCGCTGCGGCCGTTGTACTTGCGGAACTCGTCGATGATCCGCTGCTGCGGCCAGTGCTCGGCCTCGGCCTGTGCCTCGATATGCGGACTGATCACGCCGAACGGGGTGTAGTTCACGTTCGCGTGGCGACCGAGGACATGATAGGCCGCGTTCGCATCGCCGGTGAACGGCATGAGCTGCGGGTGGGTGACATAAGCGTGGTAGCTTTCCATGAAAGCCTCCATCGCGATCTTCCAGTTGGCGGGGATGACCTTGGCCACCCATGCCACCGTCACGCACTCCTCATGTTTCCAGCGCTTGAAGAACTCGGGCAGCGGATCGAGATACTCCTCGATCGTCGGACCTTCGGCACTGTCGCGCACGAAGATATAGCCGCCCCATTGCGCCAACGTGGCTTCGGGTAATTGCATCTTGCTGTCGGTCAAGTGCGCGAAGTCCCAGCGGCAGGGAATGTTGCGCAAGCTGCCGTCCGGGTTCCACGAGAAGCCGTGGAACGGGCAGAGGAACTGCTCGGCGCTGCCACTGTCGGTCTTGAGCTTGCGTCCGCGATGGAGGCAGACGTTGTGGAACGCCTTCACGCTGCCGTCTTCCTGCCGCACGATCAGATAGGAGCGGCCGGCATTGTCGTAAGTCACGTAGTCGCCCGGCTCGGGCAGGTCCTCTTCGCGCGCGGCGAACTGCCACACGTTGGGCCACATCTTCTCGCACTCGGCCTTGAAGAATTCGGGGCTGTAGTAGCGCGCGGCGTCAATCGGGTCGGAGCCCAGGTATTGCGAACGGTCCTCGGCCATGAAGGCCGGCGGCTGCACGTCATCGCTGCGCAGGATGTCTTCCCAGCTGGCGCCAGGACAGCGTGCACTTTTGAAGGCACCGGGATCGCGGTCGGCCATCATGTTCCTCTCTCGTCTTTGGGGTGAGAGGAAAATGTCATGCCGGAGACATAAAACGTTTGACCGAAGTCAAGAATGCGGGCCCTGAACCCCTGCGCTTTTGGCTAGTCCTGGGCGTTTGCTCTCAGAAACAGCGCATACGTCCGACCACCAAATCTTCTGTCAGGACCTGGGACGGCTCGGTTTTACAGGCACATTCGTGGGTCGTGGCATGAAGCTCCACAATCGTCCGGCCGGCCTCAACTTCGCCACAGACTTCGAGCTGGTGATGGAACATCAGCCGGGAATATAACGCAAGAACAGGCTGTTGCGGCAAGCCCACTGAAGAGCGTGGGTTTGCGGGCCGGCAGCTGGACAGTATCGATAATCGACGAACTGTCCATGCTGGCCGTGGGCGCGGCAGCGTCGTCACTGTTGCGCCCCGATAAGACGTCGAGGCGATCTTCGCCTCCTCACGATGCCATTCAAGGGCGCTTGCGCAAAGCCATTGAAACTACGCCGGTCGTCGGCTGCGGCAGCAGCGGCACGCTCAACAGCCGCGCGAGGTCGCCGCTCTCTTTATGTCGACGGCACCAAGCAGCGCTTACAGCATTTCTGTTTAATTATGATGCATAGCCGGATGCACGGAAGTAGTTCAA
>JBKBUD010000109.1:0-6497 GCA_046290865.1 Novosphingobium sp.
AACTGCTTGCCGACCTCGGCGCTCGCGAAATGGAGAGCGGCTTGGTGCGACTCATCATCGAGATGCTCGGCCGGCTGCATCACAAGCATGGCGGTGATATCGCGCAGCTCGTCAAATATGTCGCGAACAACGCAGTCGCTTGGGAATTTCCCGAGATCGCCGGCGAGAAGCCGAAGTTGCGCGAACGCGCCCTCGCCGCTTGGGAGCAACATCTGGCGATGCTCGACACCGCCATCCTCAGCCTGATCGGCGAGCACGACGTGCCCGATGATGAAGTGGAGAATACGCTCGACGCTGTTCTCCAGTCGTCGCTCTGGCAGCGGCGGCTGCTGCGCATGGATGCTCCCAGCCAGGCGATTATGCGCGGCACCCTGGCCGCGCGGACACGCTTGATCTGGGCCCAATCGACAGCAGTGCAGCGGCGCGGCTATTTTCTTGCCGGCCTCGGCCTCAAGGCAGGTCACGCCCTGGACGCGGTTGCGGAGCAGGCGAACGCGCTGCTGATCAGCGCCAACGCGGCGCTTCTCCTTGACGATGCCGAGGCAGCGATCGCCGCGATCACGGGCATCGCCGAGCTCGTTTTTCCCTTCTCGCCGTTCACGCCCGATCCGATGCCGGCCAACTGGCGCGACGTGCTGCGCGCCTGGCTGCTCGGCCAACCCCTCGCCGGGCTCGGTGGCGAAGACCATGGCGAAGTATTGCAGTTCATCGAAGGCGGCCTCGTGTATCGGCTGCCATGGGCGATGGAATCGATCCGCGTGCGCGCGACCGCCAACGACGATCAGTTCGGCGACTTCCGGGTCGATGATCATGAATTGGGATTGGCCGTGTCGGCTGTCGAAACCGGCACGCTTCTGCGCTCGGCTTCCTTGCTGATTCAGGCGGGCTTCAACTCGAGGCTGGCGGCAATCAAGGTCGTCCAGGACACGGGGGCGACCTTCACCTCCGGTGACGAACTGCGGGCTTGGCTCAAGACGCCCGCCTTGGCGCAGTGGAGCGCGATGCCCGACTGGCCCACCGCCGAGACGAAGCCGATCTGGCTCGAATTCCTCTATGGATTTGTGCCACTCGATAGCCGGACCTGGTCGGAGCAGAAATTCTGGGCGAACGCCAACTGGTTTGCCGCACCGCCTCCGCCGCCCGGCACGCCCTTGCGTGCGCATCATCTCGATGGTCAGCCTGCGATCCTGTCGGCAACCGGCGAGAAGGTCGGAGTAATGCTCGCACCGCTCAATGCTGACCGGGCGGGTCTTTTGCGGGTGACCGTGTCGGCCGAGCCCGGGCGTATCGATATCAGTTACCTCGGCCCTCCGGACCTTTGGAATGTCTGACTCTGCCCACGGGGGTCATCGTTTGATGTCCGGCCCCTTGCGGATAACCGTCCATGCGCATACGTTAGACGAAATCTAATTTTGTTGGACGAATCGAAATGGCCAAGCAAGGCAGCAGTATCAAGGGCGCAGCGAAGAGCCACGGCACGGGCACAAGCGGCGTCAGCCGGAAGGGCCGGGTCCTGCGTGATGCGGGTACCGGCCAGTTTCTCGGGGTGCATGGGACGCGGGTCGAGGCGGTCATGGCCGCGGCCGAGCGCTCTGGCCTGCTCCATGAGAAGGGAGGGCGGATCGGCGGTCGCGTCAGTCCCGCGCTTGTCCGCCAGGCGAAGGCGCAAACCGGCATCAAGACCGATACCGACCTCATCGAATTCGCGCTCGCGAGCGTCGCGCTCGAGGACAGATTCGCCGAGAGTTTCAAAGCCGTGCGCGGCACCGTCGATCCGGACCTGAAGCTCGGCTTCTGACGTGCCGGGATTCGACATCGACGGCGCGCGCCGTTGGGCGCGCTTCGACCCAGGCCACGCGCTCGCTCGCCGCAGCGATTCCGAGCTTCCGTTCGCCAGCACGGAAGAAGTGGCGGGCCAGGCGCTCCTGCTCGATACCTGCGTTTACATCGACCAGATGCAGGGCCGCGCGCCCGATCTTGTCGAACAGCTCGTCGAGACGCGACACGTCAATCACTCGACCGTCGCGGTCCAGGAACTCATGCATACGCTCGGCGTGCTGCGTCCCGAAGATAGCCGGACGGCCAGCGTGGTCGGCGCGGTGCGGGCGCAGATCGTGGCGATGCCCGATCACCGCGTGTTCACGCCCGATGCTGACGTGCTCGGAAGGGCCGCGCTGCTCGCCGGCATGCTATGCCGGCTCCAAGGCTATGTACAGGACGCGAGATTCAAGGCGCGGCAAGACTGCACGCTCTTCCTGCAGGCCCAGAAGCTGGGATTCACGGTGTTGACGCGCAACATCGTCGAGTTCGATTTTCTGCTGCAGCTCGTTCCGACCGGGCGCGCGCTGTTCTACCGCACCGCGGCGGCGAAGGCGTAGGGCGAGAATGCTATTGCGGCCTGCGCTCGCGTTCCAATGCGAAGTAGGTCCGGAACGTCTGGTGCCAGACCTCTGCGGCCAGGAGTTGCAATACGTCTTCGTGCGCGGATAGCGCCGACGCATCGGCTGCCTTGAAGGCGTCGGCCAATTGCCGCACGCCATCCAGTCGCCCGAACAAGTCCGTTGCCGATGCCGATTTTGCACAGCGCCGCAGCGCTTCCTCAATCGGCGCTCCCGGCGGCGGTTCGCATGACAGCGCAGCCGCGGCGGCGCGGCGCAACGCACCGAGCATGAGATCAATATCGATGGGCGTGCTTTGCACATGACGGTGTCGCCGGATCTGCTGCACGATCGGCGCGATCGCGGCGAGCCCCAGCGCGGGATCGTGCTCGGTCACGCTCAGCCGAGCGCAGATCCGCGTATAGCGATCGGCGTTGCTGACCAATTTCTCGCTCAGCTGAGCCTCGTCGGAGAACGCCATCCCCGTCAGCAGGGTCGCCATGCAGAGCTGAAAGATTGTCCGTCCCGACAGCATCAGCGAGCCGAAGCGCTCGTTGCCACCGGATTTCTGCTTGGCCGCGGGCCGGTAGTAGAGCTCGCGCGCCGCACCTTCGTGCGCGACCCGCGACCGTGCGGCATAAAATTGCGTCGCCCAGTCCTGAATGCGTTCAGGGCGGCCGAGAATGAGGGAGATCGAATCGGCGAGCCGGTCGCTCTTGGCGTTGTCGGGGAGGTTGAACAGCGCCTCAAAGGCGACCGCGAGGTTGAGCAGCTCGCGATCCGCACCCGCCTGGGATTCATTGGCGTGGTTGTACCATTTGAGAGCAGTGAAAATCCGGCTGCGCGAGGAATGGTCGGGGCGGTTTAACAGGCGGAGAAGTTCGCCGGTACCGGTGCGCCCGCTGAACGGGCCGGAGAAATCCCCAGCCATGTCCTGCTGAATATTGAGCGTAGCTTGCGGCCTGTGCGGGTAGATGCGCGAGCCGACGGCGACCCACAAGGGTTGGGCGAAGTTATATAGGCCCGCATATCCTTCCACCATGCCCGGTCGTCTGCCGCAACGCGCCGCTTGATCGATCCCTCGAGCGGGACGACATGATGGTCCGGATAGACGAGGAACTTGCTCACCTCGCCGGGTGACATCACGACGAGGCTTGCTTCCTCGGGCGTCAAAAGGATGTCGTCGAACACTTCGTGCGGCGACGAATACGCATAGGCTACGACCGCGCGGATATCGGACAAAAGATCAAGCTGCGCGCTGGGATGATCGACATCCACGGGATCGACGATCGCGAAGGTCGCCGATGCGATCCGCAGATCATCCTTCAGGAATAGCATGCCTGCTACGTCCCGGATGGCATCGCGCTGTCGCTCTGGGAGATCGTCGACATCGTCGGTCGAACGAAATTCCAGCCCACCTAGATAAATCCTGCCGGAGGTGCGCGTTTCGCGTGATCGCGGGCACTGATTTCATCTGATCGCGGGCAGCGATTTCACGGGAAGCCGGGCACCTATTTCACACGATCGCGGGCAGTGATTTCACGCGATCATGGGCAGGCTTGGCCAACGAACTGCAGTTACTCCGCCTCCTGATGCACAGGAGGATTGGAATGCCGACAGGACGTTTGACCATGCGCCGTATTCGCGACGTTTTGCGATTGAAGTTTGCCCAAGGTCTGAGTGAGCGGGCGATTGCTTCCTCGCTTGGGCTTGGGAAAGGGAGTGTGGGCACGTACCTGCGGCGCGCCCGTGATGCTGGATTGGGCTGGCCCCTGCCGGAAGGGCTGGATGATGACAGCCTTGAGCTGCTGCTATTCCCGAACGCGTCAGACGTGGCCGATCCAGTCCGACCAGTTCCGGATTGGGCCGTAATCGATCAGGAACTGCGCAAGCGCGGGGTCACGCGCATGTTGCTGTGGCAGGAATACCGGGCACAGCACCCCCACGGATTTGGCTACACATGGTTTTGCACCCACTTTGACGCCTGGAAAGGTCGTGTACGGCCCAGCATGCGGCAAACCCATGTGGGCGGCGAAAAGGTGTTTGTCGACTTCTCCGGCGACACGATCGAGATCGTCGATCCGGCAACCGGTGAGGTGAAAGCGGCCAAGCTGTTCGTCGCAGCGATGGGCGCCTCAAGCTATACCTACGCCTTGGCTGTTGCCAGCGAGGGGCTGGAGGATTGGATTGCGGCCCATGTGGGGATGTTTGCCTATCTGGGAGGTGTGCCGAAGGTGGTCGTACCCGACAACCTGAAATCGGCTGTGATTAAGCCGGACCGGTATGATCCCGGCTTGAACCGCACCTATGCCGAAATGGCCGGGCACTACGGTACAGCAATCCTGCCAGCGCGCGTGCGAAAGCCAAAAGACAAGGCCAAAGTCGAGGTGGCCGTACAAGTCGCCCAGCGCTGGATCCTGGCAAGGTTGCGCAATCGTAGGTTCTTCTCGCTGGCCGAGCTGAACATTGCCATCCGGCCATTGCTCGACGAATTGAACGTGCGTGTCATGCGTGACTATGGCGCCAGTCGCGCTGATTTGTTCGCCACACTGGATCGTCCGAACCTGCAGCCACTGCCCGCCGATCCCTATGTCTTTGCGCGTTGGAAGCGCGCCCGTGTCGCCCCCGATTATCACATCGAGGTAGATCGCTGCTGGTATTCTGTGCCGTTCAACTTGATCCGGCAGGAAGTGGACGCGCGGATTACCCATACCACGGTAGAAATCTTCCATTGTGGTAAGCGCGTCGCCAGTCATCTGCGCGATCCCGGACGGCGTAGTCATGTCACGGCGGCCGAGCATATGCCCTCGGCGCATCGTCGCTACGCGGAATGGTCTCCGGCGCGCATTCTCAATAGGGCCGAAAAGCTGGGGCCCTCCGTGGCTGCGTTTTGCGACATCGTAATGCAGGACAGGCCGCACCCCGAACAAGGCTTCCGAACCTGTCTTGGCGTGCTGTCGTTAGCCAAAAGCTTCGAGCCCCGGCGGATCGATGCCGCATGCCGCCGGGCCGTCGCCATCAAGGCCCGATCGGTCGCATCCATCCGCTCGATCCTGAAGACGGGTCTTGATCAGGCTTTCCTGGAACCTGACCCCGAAGAGCTGCCGCTGCAACACCGCAACATCCGCGGCCAGAACTATTACCACTGACAGAGGAGATTACTGTTGTTGTCCCATCCCACTTGCGACCGTCTGGAGGCTATCGGGCTTTCCGGCATGGCAAAGGCACTTCATGAACAGCGACGCGTTGGCGCGACGTTTGAAAGCCTCAGCTTTGAAGAAAGGCTGGGATTGCTCGTCGATCGCGAAGCTGCAGAGCGTGACGCCAAGAAGCTGGCTACGCGGTTACGCTTTGCCGCCCTGCGCCACGCGGCCTGCGTTGAAGATATCGACATGCGCAGCCCTCGCGGCATTGATGCCGCGGTAATGGCGCATCTGATCGATGGCAGCTGGATCAACCGGCACGAGAATTTGTTGATCACAGGGCCGACAGGGTTGGGCAAAAGCTGGATCGCCTGCGCACTGGGCAACAAGGCCTGCCGTGATGATCGCCGGGTTGTCTATCATCGCGTGCCCCGCCTGTTCCAGATGTTGGCCATAGCCAAAGGCGATGGACGACATGCCCGCGTTCTCAAAGCCATCGAACGTACGGAACTGCTCATCCTTGATGATTGGGGGCTCTCAGTCCTGACGGCAACAGAGCGACGCGATCTGCTGGAAATCCTCGACGATCGACAAGGTCGGGGTTCCACCATCGTTACCAGTCAGCTTCCGGTGGATCAATGGTTCGAGGTTATCGGTGAGCCTACCCTGGCAGATGCAATCCTCGACCGCTTGGTCCACAACGCTCACCGTCTAACCCTCAGCGGCGACAGCATGCGAAGAAAGATGAGCACCATGAAATCGCTTGACCAAAGCCTTCAGCCCTGACTCAATAACATCCGTTGGCCAGCCTGCCCGAGGGCGTGAAATGGCTGCCCGCGATGCCGTGAAACGCGTGCCCGAGATCGCGCGAAATCACTGCCCAACTTCCGCGAAATGTGCATCCCCCGGCAGGTGGCCGGGAATTAATCGGAATGCCGGCCGGGATCAGGTCGGAATGCCGGCCGGGATCAAATCG
>JBKBUD010000110.1:0-6443 GCA_046290865.1 Novosphingobium sp.
TCGAGGGCTTCCTCCAGCGCGCCAAGGCCGAGGGCGCGACGATGCTGACCGGCGGCGAGCGGGGCGGCGATGCGGGGACGTTCATTACCCCGACCGTGGTCGTTGACGTCCACCCAGCCATGGAAATCGTGCGCGAGGAAGTGTTCGGCCCGGTGCTGGTGGTGCAGGCTTTCGACGACGCCGAGGAAGTCGTCGCCGCCGCCAATGCCAGCGAATATGGCCTTGCCGCAAGCGTCTGGACCGAAAGCCTTTCCACCGCGCACCGCATGTCGGCTGACATCCGCGCGGGGACGGTGTGGATCAACTGCCACGCCATGTATGACGCCAGCCTCGCCATTGGCGGCGTCAAGCAATCGGGCTGGGGCCGCGACAGCGGGCGGCAGGCGATGGACAACTATCTTGAATGGAAGACGGTCTGCGCCTGCGTCTGACGCCCTGCGATTCCTCCTGATCCCGGATTCTGCCCCATGAACACCTGCCTTGCCGCATCTTCCTCCCTGCCCGACGAGGTGCCGACCGGCGTCGTCCTGCGCTATGGCGTGGGTCAACTCGGCGCGCAGGTGTTCCGCGATACGCCGGCGGTGCTGCTGCCTCTGTTCATGACGACGATGCTCGGCGTTCCGGCATGGCTGGCAGGCCTCGTCGTGCTGGTGCCCAAGCTGTGGCTGATCGTGTGCGATCCGCTGGTCGGGGCATGGTCGGACCGGATGAAGACGGCAATCGGCCGCACCCCTTTCCTGATCGCGGGGGCACTGGGCACGACGCTGGGCTTCATCGCGCTCTTTGCTTTTACGGAATATCCCAGCCCCTACATTGCTGCAGCGGCAATCTGTGCGCTGTTCTTCCTCGCCTCGACCGCGTTCAGCGTCTACTCGGTGCCATATCTCGCCATCGCCGCCGAACTTTCTAGCGATTCGCACCAGCGCAATCGCATCATGGTGCTTCGCATGTTCTTTGCGACGCTGGGGGTGCTCGTCGGGGTTGGGCTTGCGCAGCCGATGATCGCGCATTTTGGCGGCGGCGAGGCGGGTTGGCATGCGATGAGCTGGATCTTCGGGGCCCTGTGCCTCGTATCGATGCTCACCACGGCGAGCGGGCTGCGCCGCGTGCCGCTGATCAATGCGGGCGCGGTGCCCGGATCGCTGCTTGACCAGTTGCGCACCGTTGCCGCCAACCAGCCTTACCTCGTCCTCCTTGCCACAACCTTCGTTTCGAATACCGGCCAGGCAGCGAGCTATACGGTCATTGGCTTCGTTTTCCTTTATGCGGTGCAGGCGATCTGGCTGATCCCCGCCTTCATCCTGTGCATGTCTGCTGCGAGCCTTGCTTCGCAGCCGCTGTGGCTGTGGCTGCCAAAGCGCATCGGCAAGCCGCGCGCCTATGTTCTTGCCGCCGGCATATGGGCAGCCGTGACGATCACCTGGCTGTGGGTCGGCAAGGGCGGAGCGGATGTCGCCGTGCTGCCGGGCGGCCAGCCGGTCAATACCGAGCACCTGCTGATCCTGCTGCGCGCGGTGGTGATCGGTTCGGTCAACGGCGGTTTCATCCTGCTTGCGCTGTCGATGATGACCGATACCGTTGACTACCAGCGCCGACTGCAGGGGGTTGCCAACGAGGGCGTCTTTGCGGGGCTGTTCTCGGCGATGGAAAAGCTTGCCTTCGCGCTCGGCCCGGTCATTGCCGGGATCGTGATGAGCGCGTTCGGGTTCGTCTCCTCCACCGGCGGTGCAACCGCCCAAAGCGCCAGCGCGATTACCGGCATCGTCCTACTTTACAGCGCGATCCCCGCCACGCTTCAGGTGATCGCGCTGCTGGTGTTCAGCCGCTATAGGTTGCCCGCTACTTCCTGATCCCGCGGATCAGTGTGTTCGGCAGGAAGGCGTTGTCCCATTCCGGGCGGCCGTCCTTGGGCGCGGGAGGCGTTGCGCCGACGCGCAGCACGATCAGGTTGTACATCGGGCTGATCGCAACCTGCTGGTTCGAATTGCCATCGAACATGAACAGGTCCGGGTCGAGGAACGGCTCGCTGTGCAGCACCTGAGGCCCCAGCATCCCCGGTGCCCCGAACGGGCGGCGCTGGCGGTAGGGAGAGCCGAGCCAGATGCCGAGGCCGAAGTTCGGATTGGCTTCAGTGCCCTTGCGCATCTCGGCGACATAGCCCTTGGGCAGGAGGCGCTTGCCGTTCCACACTCCGTCCTGCAACAGCAGCACGGCAAAGCGCAGATAGGTGTCCGCCGGCATGGTCGAGCAGCAGCCGGCATGGGCGAGGCCGCCGGGCTTGCCAACCCACATCGTCCCGCCTTGCGCGCCCAGCGGCAGCAGCACTTCGCGGCTGACCCAGTCACCATAGCGCATGCCGGTCGCGCCCACGATCACCATGGCGATCGCGTCGCTCGGCGCGTTGGCATAGGAGTAGTGCTTCCCCGGCTCATGCGGCATCGGGTAAAGATCGATGATCTTCTCGCCGAAGTTCTCGTCGAGCAGCACGCGGTTGTAGGGATGTTCGGGCTCCGCGCTGAAACCCTGGTCGAGCATGCCTGACCGCATGTCGAGGAGGTAGCGGATCGTGATCCTCTCCTTGGGCGTCCCCTTGGCACGGGGTATGAAATCGGCAATCGACTGGTCGATCGAACGTATCTTGCCTAGGGCCAGCGCCCTGCCGACAGCCAGCGCCGTCAGCGGCTTGGACAGGGACTTCGATGTGATCGGCGTGCGCTCGTTCACGCCCGGAGCGTACCACTGCGTCACCAGACTGCCTTTGTGCCACACCATGAACGCGCTCGAATTCATCAACTCGGCATAGGCACGCGATTTTTCGAGCGCTTCGGCGTAAAGGCCGCTTCTGACGAGGGGCACCCTGGGCAGGGGCTTCCAGTTGCTGGTGCCGACCAGCGGTTCGGTCGGTTCATAGGGCAGGTTGCTGGGGTCCTTGAGGAACACGGCAAGGCGCTCGCGATAGACTGCTTCGGGATTATGGCCCTGCGCCATGGCGGTTGCAGGCAGGGTGAGTGCCGAAAGGACGATGAATGTCGCACGGCGCATTCCGATCATTGCGAGAAACTCCCCCACTGGTTGCGCGCTTCCGTCGTTAGGACGCTCCGGGCGGCAGGCGCGATTGCGACATTGCTTGTGCGGCCGCAACGCGTGTTCTCGGGCAGCGGGCCTGCCAATCACCGCAAGGCGGATAGTTTGGCCGCTTTGCCAACGCACCACCGCGCCCCGGTCCATAGCCATGTTGGAAGTCAGATTGGAGTCCGCTGGATATGACAGGGGTTGAACGGTGCCAGGTGGCCATTGTCGGAGCCGGTCCCGTGGGGACGGTTCTGGCCACGCTGCTGGCACAGGCGGGGGTAGACGTGGTCGTGCTCGAATCGGGTGAGGACTGCGCGCAGGATCTGCGCGCTTCGACCTTCCATCCGCCGACGCTCGAAATGCTCGACACCATCGGCATCACCCCGATGCTGCTGGAAAAGGGCCTGAAGGCACCGGTCTATCACTGGCGTGACCGGACCACTGGAGAGGTCATCGATTTCGACCTCAGCGAGGTCGACGATGTCACCCGTTATCCCTTCCGCATCCAGTGCGAACAATATCACCTCTCGCGTGCCTTGGCCGGGGGGCTGGAGAAGTTCTCGAACGCCAAGATGCACTTCAGCACCCGCCTGCTGACGTTCAAGCAGGATGAAAGCGGCGTCGATCTCTGGGCCGAGACACCCTACGGCATCAACCGGATGCGTGCTGACTTCCTGATCGGGGCCGATGGCGCCAATTCGATCGTGCGCAAGTGGCTGGGCATCGAGTTCGACGGGTTCACCTACCCCGAACGTTTCCTGTGCCTGTCGACCGATCTGGAGCTTGCCGATTACCTGCCCAACCTGGCGTTGGTAAACTACGTATCGGACCCGAAGGAATGGCTCGTCCTGCTGCGCGTGCCCTCGCTGTGGCGCGTACTGGTACCGACCGATGGCTCGCTCAGCGATGAGGAACTGCGTTCCGACAAGATCAAGAACGGCATCTTCGATCGGCTCGTGGGCGACGGCGCTTCGGTCAGGACCGAGCATCGCACGCTCTATCGCGTGCATCAGCGTGTGGCCAAGTCGTTCCGCGAGGGCCGCGTCATGCTGGTCGGCGATGCCGCGCACCTCAACAATCCTCTCGGCGGCTTCGGCATGAACTCGGGTGTCCACGATGCCTTCAACCTGTTCGAAAAGCTTGAGCCGGTGCTCAAGGGCAAGGCAGCGATGGAGCCCAACCTTGCGCTCTACGATCGCCAGCGCCGCGAAGTGACGCACAGCTTCACCCAGATGCAGACCAAGGAAAACATGGCCTACATCAAGGGCGGGCAGGACGGAGCGCACGAAGCGCGCCGCGCCAAGATGCTGGAAATCAAGAACAACGATGAAACCCGCCGCAACTACCTGATGCGGCAAGCCATGTTCGACAGTCTTGCCCAGGCGGCTGCGATTGTATGATGTGAAGCGCCGCTGCAGTGGTGGGACTGCGGCGCGGCTTTTTCCGGAGACAAATCCAATGGTCGACGTCCAGGGTTACCGCGCCTGTCTCGGCGTGATTGCCCCTTCCACCAACACCACCGTCCAGCCCGATATGGAGCGCATGCGCCCGGTCGGCGTGACCAACCACTTCTCGCGCATCTTCGTGGAAGACCCGGTTGCCCTCTCGAACGAGGACTTCATCGCCGGGACCACCGCGATTGCCGAAAACACCATGGACGCGGTGCGTTCGGTGATGACGCTGCGCCCCGAATACCTCGTGCTCGGCATGTCGGCGATCACCTTCTACGGGGGCGTCGAGGGCGGCAAGAAATTCAAGGCCGAGGTCGAGGAACTGGCAGGCGTCGGTGCCTCGACCGGCTCTGAGTCCATCGCTGCGGCGCTTCATGCCTATGGCAACGTCAAGACGGTCAGCTTTGTCTCGCCCTATTACCCGGTCGCCAACGCCGAGGTGCGCCGGTTCCTTGAGGAATCGGGCTTCTCGGTGGTGCGGGACGTGCCCTTGCAGTGCAAGCGGTGGACCGACATCGCCAAGGTAACGCCGCAGCGTTTGCGTGAAGTGATCGACCATCTCAACGGTAGCGACGTCGATGCAATCGTGCAGGTCGGCACCAACCTTTCGATGGTCAGCCTTGCCGCCGAATATGAGCTCAAGCTGGACAAGCCGGTCATTGCGATCAACACCGCAACGTATTGGCATGCATTGCGTACGCTCGGCATTACCGACCAGATCGAAGGCCTCGGAAGACTCCTCTCCGAGTTCTGAGGCCACGGGTGCGCGCGCGGTTCTTCCTCCGCAGACGCGCACCCTCACTCTTACTCTCGCTGGCCTTCAGTTCCTTGCCTTTACTGAAACTGGCCGCCGCTGCGCGTCGAGTTCGATCACGAGATCGGCCCGAGCCGGCATTTCTTCGAGAATGTGCCGTGTGATCCGTTCGTAGAACATCACGAAACGTTTGATCGCCTTTCGGTCCATCAGGCCTGAAACGTCACGGCCTTCGCTGGCCAGAGCGCGACGCAGGGTCTCCTCCTGCTCCAGACGCCACTCGGCCACGACCTCGAAGCCGGGGGCCTGCAGCAGCACCAGCATGCCGAACTTCGAGAAGAACGCCTGATACTGTCCGGCGAGGCAGGCGATCACGTGTCTCCGCCAGACCGCATCGGGGTCTTCGTCCCGTTCCAGACCGTTGATGGGGGCGCTAAGCAGGCCGGCATCCTGCGGCCGCGCCCCGAAGCACCAGCCTTCGAACAGGACGATGTCGACGGGGGTGTCGATCATCCGCCAGTCCTCGTGCGGAACCGGGTCGTCCTTCGCCTTGTCAAAAGCCGGCAAGGCCAGGGATCCCGTCCCGCCAAGCGCATCGAGAATGCGGATGCCTGCTGCAATGTCATGCGTGCCCGGAACGCCCCGCACCGCAAAGAGCGGATGAACATTTCGGGCTAGTAGCTGCCGGCCTGCCGTTGGCAGGTAAAGATCATCAAGCCCAACTTGCACAGTCATTTTCAGGATTACATTTAATATCAATGCGTTATTTAGGCACGTGGGTTTCTTAGCACCGCACTTGGCGCTTGCATGGAGTTACAGTGGCGAGCGGGATCAGGCCGCTTTTTCGCGGATATTGGCTGGAAGCGGAACGCCGGCTGCCTGGAACACCTGCCCGGCTTGGCCCGACGTTGGCGTGCGCACGGTGATGACCTTGCCGTCCTTTTCGATGGTGGCCTGCTGGAGCCGGTCGAGATCGTTGAGGAGCGGCTGCCATTCGGGGTGTAAGCCCTTGTCCTGGCATAGCCGGGTCAGTTCCTTGGCGAGGGTCAGCGCCAGGAACGAGACGAACACATGACCGCGGATCGCAGCATCGGACTGATGGAAGATCGGCCGGGTATCGAAGCTGGCCTTGGCCACGCGGAACAGGGCTTCGACCTGTAGCAGGT
>JBKBUD010000111.1:0-6442 GCA_046290865.1 Novosphingobium sp.
TTCAGCCGCGTCTGCGCCGACTTGCGCTGCTGCCAGCGGATCGGCTCGCCCTCGCCAAGGGCAGCGGGACGCATCGCCGCAAGCATCCGCTTCTGCATGGTTGATCCAGCCATTCTCATTGTCCTGTCATGCCTGCGAACGCCACGCAAGACCGCCTGACAAAACGGCCAGTTTAACCTCCCCCCGGTCACGGCGCATAAAACCGGCAGACGCGCCGGTTATTGTCGGAGCGCGCATGTCGAACGGTGACCGGGCCCCATCGCCCGGCACCCGGGAGGGGATAAAGTCATGAAAAGGCATACCATGTCGCACCTGTTGAGCAGCCTTTCGGCGCTCGCCATCATCGCGCTGCCCGCAGCAGCGCACGCCCAGGACGCCCAAGGCCCGCAGGCCCAGGCGGAGGACGCGCCAGCAGGCGGCCTTGGCGAAATCGTCGTCACTGCGCAGAAGAAGGCCGAGAGCATCCAGTCGGTGCCGATCTCGATTGCGGCCGTCGGTGGCGAACAGCTCACCGCGATGAACGTCACCACGCTCCAAGCGCTGCAGGGTTCGGTCCCCAACGTCCAGATCGATAACTTCGCCAACACCCCCAACAACGCTGTGTTCACCATCCGCGGGATCGGCGTGATCGAGCCCGATCCCTATGCCGGTAACACCGTGTCGATCGTGGTCGATGGCGTGCCGCAGTTCTTCTCGATGGGCGCACTGCTCGATACCTATGACACAGGCCGCGTCGAGATCCTGCGCGGGCCGCAGGGCACACTGTTCGGCGCAAACACCACCGGCGGTGTCGTCAACGTCGTGACCAACCAGCCCACCGGCGAATTCGGCGGCTATGTTCGCGGCACCTATGGCAATTGGAACCGCTTCGACGTCAACGCCTCGATCGAGGCCCCGCTCGCCGAGGACCTCGTCAGCGTCAAGATCGCCGGCATCCACACCCAGCGCGATGGCTGGGTGACGAACGTCTGGAACGGCCAGGACATGGGCCGCAAGAACGTCGATGCGGTGCGCGGCCAGCTTTACATCACGCCCAATTCGGACCTCAAGATCACGCTGCAGGGCGAATACGTCGCTGCACGCAATGGCGCGCCGATCGTCGTCAATGGCGGTCTTCCGGGCGAGGCGAACTACGTACCCGAAGGCACCTTCTGGAACGGCGCCAAGCTGCCGATGTACCGCAGCCCCTGCGCTGTGCCGAACCAGCCGTGCAAGGCTCCGGACAAGTACTTCTCGGGCAACAACGAAGTGCCCGACCAGTCGGACATGACCACGAAGTTCTTCATCGGCACGATCCAGTACGACAACACCCCGATCGGCGACATCACCGCGATCACCGGCTACAAGAACTTCACCCTGTTCGAATATACCGACCAGGACGGCACCGCGAAGACCAACAACGCCACGCGCCGCCGCACCAAGGGCTGGCAGTTCAGCCAGGAACTGCGCAGCGCGTTCAGCGCGGGCGACAGCTTCAACGCGGTTGCGGGCCTGTTCTACCTCAAGACCCACTACAACCACTACCAGATGTACCACCTGGACTTCGCCCTGCCCGGCCTGATCCAGTACAACGTGCAGGACCAGGGTACGGAATCGTTCTCGGCCTTCCTGCAGAGCTACACCCAGATCACCGACGCCCTGAAGTTCTCGGCCGGCATCCGCTGGACGCATGACAGTGTCGACGCCCGCGCCACGCTCGACACCGGCCTTGGCAGCCAGGCCCTCACCTCGCAGCAGTGGGACAAGTTCGACGTGACATTCCCCGGCAGCCTCGATGTCGGCGGCAAGAAGAGCTGGAGCAATGTTGGCTGGAAGCTCGGCCTCGATTACGAGGTTGGCCAGAACCAACTGGTCTATGCCAGCTGGGCGCGCGGTTTCAAGTCGGGTGGCTACACCGGCCGCATCGGCGTCGCGGCAGACGGTGATACGCCCTACAACCCCGAGAAGGTCGACACTTTCGAAGTGGGCCTGAAGGCAGACTTCCTCGACCGTCGCCTGCGCACCAACTTCGCGGCGTTCTACACCAACTACCGCGACATGCAGGTTGCCCAGATCTACTTCGATCCCAAGACCAACGTGCAGGGCAACCGCATCCTCAACGCCGCCAAGTCCGAAATCAAGGGCTTCGAGCTTGAAGTGCAGGCCGTGCCGGTCGACGGCCTGACCCTGCGCGGCTCGCTCGCCTACCTCGACACCAAGTACAAGACCTTCCTGTACTTCGATCCGGTGGCGGCAAGCTTCATCGACCTCAAAGGCTATGCGCTGCAGAACGCGCCCAAGTGGGCCTCCACCCTCGGCGCGAACTTCACGCATAGCTTTGCCAACGACAGCAGCGTCGTGGCTGATGTGAGCTGGATGTACACCGGGCAGAAGTTCTACACCGCAGTAGTGAACACCCCGCGCTCGACCATCCAGCCGACCTACTACGTCGACGCCCTGCTGACCTACTACGGCCCGGACAAGCGCTACTCGATCGGCCTGTGGGGCAAGAACCTGTTCGACAAGCGATACGTTTCCACGGTCTATGACAGCCCCGGCTACATGGGCCTGGTCGGCTACGCCCCGCCGCGCCAGTTCGGCGTGTCGGTCGGCTACAACTTCTGACCTGACGGAATCCTCCCTGGCCCCGGTCGTTCTCACCAACGACCGGGGCGCTTTTTTCCAGAGGAATGCCCGCTTGATCACCCCCCACGAATTTGCCGCCCGCAGCGCCATCGCCAACACGCTGTCGCTTCACAGCAGGGGCGTGGATCGGGCCGACGCCAACTTGCTTGGCGCCGCCTACCACCCTGACGCCAAGGTCGATTACGGCTTCTTCGCCGGCCCCGCGGCCACGCTGGTCGAAATTCTCGCCGCAGCGCAAAAGACCGCACTGCCAACCGCGCACCGCACCTCGAACATGTGGATCCGCGTCGATGGTGATACCGCCACGTCCGAAAGCTACGTGATCGCCTATGTCGAGGAAGCCGAGCTCCAGCGCATGGTGTTCGGCCGCTATCTCGATACCCACGCCCTGCGCGACGGCGAATGGCGTCTGACCCATCGCACCTACGTCCTCGATGGCAATAGCAACCGTCCGAACACCGCCGTTCGTAGCGATCCACCGGTTGCCCTCGACCATTACGTGCCCGCAGGCGCCAAGAGTGCCGCCGATCCCGGCCGCGCCCTGCTCGCCTTCCACGCCGCCTCCGCCAGGGGAACTGCCATGACCTCAACCGACCACAGCCAGACCGCGCTCGATGCCGCCCTTGCAAAGGCCGAGATCCACGACCTCTGCATGGCCTATGCCCGCGGCGTCGATCGCGCCGACGAAGCCCTGCTCGCCTCGATCTTCTCCGAGGATTCGACCGTCATCTCGGGCGTCGTCAACGGCTCGGGCGAGGACTTCGCGCGCGACATCACCGCCTTCGTCCGCAGCAATCTCGAGATGTGCTTCCACTCGGTAGCCAACGAATGGGTCGACATCCGGGGCGACGAGGCCGTGGGCGAACACTACGCGCTGGCGCAGATGGTCCAGGCGGGACCAGAAGGGCTCACCGAAGTCCTCACCGGTGGCCGCTACATCGACCGCTACGTCAAGCGCGAAGGCAAGTGGCTGATCCAGTCGCGCACCTTCGTTGCCGACTGGAGCCATTCGCACCCCTCCACGATGCAATCCGACGGCTTTTACGAAGCCCTGACCAACCGCGGCTGCTTCGGCCGCGAAGACCCGATCTACGCCCACTGGGCTGCTTGAGGATATTCGACATGGGTAAAATGGACGGCAAGGTTGCCATCATCACTGGCGGCGCTTCGGGCCTCGGCGCAGAAGACGCCCGCGTGCTCGCCCGCGAAGGTGCGCGCGTGGTCATCACCGACATGCAGGAAGACCTCGGCGCACAGGTCGCCGCCGAGATCCCGAACTGCGTGTTCATGCGCCACGACGTGCGCGACGAAGCACGCTGGCACGAGATCGTCGCCGAGACGCTGCGCCTGTTTGGCCGGCTCGATACGCTGGTCAACAATGCCGGCCTCGTCCGCTTCGGCACGGTCGAGGACCTCTCGTACGACGACTACAAGCTCCAGACCGACGTCATGGCCGGTGGCACCTTCCTCGGCTGCAAGGCCGCCCTTCCGCACATGAGCCGCGATGGCTCCGGCTCGATCATCAACATGGCCTCGGTCGGCGGGATCAAGGGCATCAGCGTAATCCCCGCCTACGCCGCCGCCAAGGCCGGGATCATCGGCATGACCCGCTCGATCGCGGTCCACTGCCGCGAACAGGGCTACCGCATCCGGTGCAATTCGATTGCACCCGGCGGCATCGTCACCCCGATGACCGCTCAGGCCCTCGCTCAGCTCCCCTCGGACCACGCTGGCCTTGAGCAGGCCAACAACCACGGCATGGGCCAGCCCAGCGACATCGCCAACATGGTCCTCTACCTCGCCTGCGACGACGGCCGCCACATCACCGGCACCAACATCGTCATCGATAATGGAGAGACCATGGGCTGACGCCCATCCGCGGGGCGAAACCAGGGGCTGGCGTTCATCACGGAGCAAAACGATAGGCTGATAGCCAACCCCACCCATCCCCAAAAAATCCCGTCGCCCCGGCGAAGGCCGGGCCTATGACCTCACCGGTCAGCGCACCCCCACCCCAGCGCGCGATAGCGGAAGTTGCGGAACCGCGCGCTGCCCCCGCCCGTGGCGAACAGCGCCGGCCGCAGGCTGAGCAGGTCGTCGACGACATTAGCGTTGTAGCCCGATACCTCGCTGCGCACGCCGTGGCGGGTCCAGTCCTTACCGTCGAGGCTGTACCAGAACGTCACAATCTGCGCCTCGTTGACGATGCGCAGGTGCATCTGGCGATCAGGGGGCGCAGGCTCGGGCCAGTAGCTCGCCTTGCCGCCGCGATAGCTGATCATCCGCGTGCCATCGATGCCCATGCCCAGGAACAGGCGGTCGTTGAAGAACAGCAGCAACCCCGCCGTCGTCTCCTCCAGCAATTCGACCTCGACGCTGAAGTCATAGGAGCGGTCGCCCACGGTCTGCGTCAGTGGCGAGCAGTCCTGCGGCCCCGTGCCCTTGCCCGCCAGAACCAGCGCACCGTCTTCCAGACGCACCCGCCCCGCCTCCTGCGGCGCACTGGCATAGAGCGACCAGCGCGTGCCCAGACTCGGCGCCGCAAAGTCGTCCGACCGCGCGAAGCCATGCGGCACCGCCTCACCCTTAGGCATGGTCAGGGGCCGCGAAAGATCGCCACCCATGGCGCGGAACCACCCGTCGGCAGTCCACTCGATCGGCTCCAGCAGGGTCTGCCGGCCGAGCGTACGATAGCCGTTCTCGTAGCCGTGGTAGATCATATACCACTGCCCGCCCGGCCCTTCGACGCAAGTCGCATGCCCGCGCGACCACCACATCTCCGCAATGTCGCGCGTCCGCTGGATCGGATTGTACGGACAATGCTCCCACGGCCCGTTGATCGAGCGGGAGCGCGAGGCGACCACCATGTGCCCGGTGGCAGGACCCCCGGTCCCGCCAACTGCGCTCACCAGATAGAACCAGCCGCCGCGCCGGAACAGCTTGGGTCCTTCGAGCGCATAGTTCTCGGTCACCCAGTCGTCCGGATAGCGCCAGCCGTCATAGACCGTCTCGACCCGCCCTGCCGTGGCGAGGCCATCATCGGTCAGCCGCACCCGCTTGCCCTGGTTGAAGAACAGGTAGCGGTGTCCGTCCTCCCCCACCACGTGGCCGGGATCGATCAGCCCGCCGATGCCAAGGTCGACCGGATCGCTCCACGGCCCCGCCATGCTGTCGGCATGGATCACGTAGATATTGGCAAAGTCCTTGAGTCCCTTGGACCACGGCGCCTTCATGAACGGAATGTAGATGAAATACCGCCCGCCGTGCCTGGCAATGTCCACCGCAAAGCCGGTGCCGAGCGGCTTTTGCAGTGCCGGGCCGATCGGACGCCAGTTCACCAGATCGCGCGAATGCCAGATCAACAGACCCGGCGCGGCATCGAACGAGGAATGGGTCATGTAATAGTCATCGCCGTCCTTCAGCACCGAAGGATCGGGATAGTCGCCCGGCATGATCGGGTTGAGGAACGTGCCGTTGCCAAGGTCCGCCTTGCGCTGGCCCTCGATCCCGTGCGCCCACGCCGGAACCTTGGTCGCAGGGTTGCATGCGCCCGCAGCCGCCGCCGCGTGGCCATCACCCCCGCGCAGCAGCGCCGGAACGCCTATCGCCCCGGCAATTGCGGCCTTCATTGCCTCCCTGCGGTTACTCATAAGTCCATCCTCTTTATGAGAATTTATGTTCTAATTTTCTGAGAGCGAAGTCAACCGCCGCCTATCCAAATCGCCAAGCGCCAATTGGTCCAAGCTGCCGCATGATCCCCGTCAAAGCAGACCAAGGAGGATACCCCATGGAAGCGCCCGCCCACGTACCTACCAAC
>JBKBUD010000112.1:0-6432 GCA_046290865.1 Novosphingobium sp.
ACCGGCCAACGAGATCATCGTCACCGCCACGCGCCAGGCGCAGAAGCTGCAGGACGTGGCGATGACGGTCAACGTCGCGACGGGTGAGCAGCTCGAGAAGTTCAAGATCTTCGACGTCAAGGACGTCGCGCAGCTGGCGCCGGGTCTTGAACTGACCAACGTCAGCGGCCGCAACAACACGACCACCCTGCGTGGTATCTCGTTCGACCCGGACCAGGGCACTTCGCCTGCCGTGCAGGTCTACCTCAACGAAATCCCGACCGACGCGCAGACCGTCTATACCGCGATCTACGACGTCCAGCAGATCGAAGTGCTGCGCGGGCCGCAGGGCCTGCTGCGCGGCCTTTCGGCACCGGCTGGCGCGATTACCATCGCCAGCCGCCGTCCGGACTTCGACAAGCCCGAAGGCTATGCGCAGATCAGCGGTACCACTCGCGCCGGTTACAATGCGCAGATCGGTGCCTCGCTGCCGTTCTCCGACAAGTTCGCGGTCCGCGTGGCCGCGCTGGTTGACGGCAACCGCCTCAACAACGTCACCAACGTGACTCGCGGCGAACGCTCGAAGAGCACCACTGAAAGCGCACGCATCACCCTGGGCTGGAAGCCGACCGACACCTTCACCGGCTACCTGACCTACCAGTACCTCGAGGCCGACAACCGCCAGTTCCAGCAGGTGTTCGGTCCCGGCAACACTCCCTACAGCCAGTACTTCACCATTCCCATTCCGGGCGTCGGCGACCTGCCGGCTCCGCTTGCCGGGGTATTCATTCCCGATACGACCGCGCGCTCAGGCCCGGCCCTGACGCCGGGCGACTATGCTGCGGTCCAAGACGCGGTCTTCCGCAACATCAACACGTCGCACATCGTCAATCTCAATCTCGATTACGATCTCGGCGGGGCAACGCTCGCCTTTGTCGGTGCGCACCAGTTCAGCAAGCTCGACATCAAGCGCGATCTCGATGTGACCAATGCGCTGCCGGGCTATGTGCAGTATTCCAATGTCGTGACGCCCTACAAGGTCGACACGGCGGAACTGCGCCTGACTTCCAACAACACCGAAGGCCTCGGCTGGGGCCTGGGTGCATTCTACACCAAGCAGACCGGCACGACCGTGGTCAATCAGGACGCCTCGCAGTTCTGGTATTCGGTCAACCCGAACGCGCAGGTCAATCTGCCCTTCGCCGCGATCGGGGTGCCGATCCCCGGCTTCACGCCGTTCACGCTGCCAAACACGCTGGGCATTGCCACGCGCGTCAACGTGCCGGTCAACACCCAGACCTGGTCGTTCAACGCCAACCTGCGCTATCGCTCCGGCCCGCTCTCGATCGAAGGCGGCGTGCGCTATTCGATCATCAAGGGCGTGCAGACCACGCAGCTGACGCTGAGCGGCGCGGTCAACAGCGGCCCCACCGAGATCATCCCGCCTGCCCTGCAGCGCAACACGAACAAGCCGGTCACCGGTGGCGTCAACATCTCCTACGCAATCACCCCGGACCTCAACGTGTTCGCCGCCTATGGCCATTCGTTCCGTGCCGGCAGCACCGGCGTTGCGGTGCCAGCGGGCATTTCCAACGACCTGATCCGCACCAATCCGGAGAAGAGCGATTCGTTCGAGGCCGGCTTCAAGGGCACGCTGTTCGACAGGCGCGTGAACTACTCGGTCTCGGGCTATTACCAGAAGATCGACAACTTCCTGTCGCGCTTCACCGACATTTACTACAACGCGCCCGCAGCCCAGCCGACGACCGGCTTCTTCGACTTCAACTACAACACCGATGCAACGATCAAGGGCGTCGAGGCCTCCTTTGACGGCCGCGTTTCCGACAACTGGGACCTCGGCGTTTCGGCGGCCTATACCAAGGCGCGGTTCGACAAGGCCCGCGTGCCCTGCACCGACTTTGCCGGAACCGGCATTCCCAACCGCACCGGTGCACCTGCCGTCACCGGTACCGGCAACGTCAGCTATTGCATCGCCAATGGCCGCCTCGCCGAGGTTCCCGACTTCAGCCTGACCGCCAACACCGAACTGCGCGTTCCGATGGGTGATTTCACGCCCTTCGTCCGCGCCCTGTTCACCTATCGTCCGGGCTTTGACTCCGAGCGCGCGCAGTACACCTACCAGTCGCGTGAACTGCTCAACATGTTCCTCGGCGTGCGCACCGGTGACGGCAAGTGGGAGTTCGACGTGTTCGCCCGCAACCTGCTCGACCAGCGCCGCATCACGCAGCGCGGGCTGGGCAGCGGCACGGTCAACGCGCTCATCGCGGGCGTATTCGACTCCGGCCTGCGCCAGGTCAGCATGACCAACCCGCGCGAATTCGGCGCAACGCTGAAGTTCAACTGGTAAGCCTGTCAAGCGCCGCCGCCTGGCCCTTGTGGCCGGTGCGGCGGCGGCAAGGCGTCTCAGTCTATCGGTGCGACGTCGAACTTGTACTTGACGATGTCGACCACCACCGCCGGCGTCAGTGTGCGGATGCCGTGAACCGCAGGCAGCTTGTCGAGCAGGAAGTCCGGCAGGTCGTCGAAATCGTGCAGTGCGACCAGCATGTCGATGTCATAGGCGCCTGTCACGATGTGCGCGGCCACGACTTCGGGCAGGGTTACGAGATCGCCCGCCACCTCGGACGCCGGACGACCATCCACCGACACCGAAATGCGCAGCAACACGTTGAAGCCGTGCGCCGAGAAATCCGACACTGCGACGACGCGCAACTGGTTGGCCTCTTCCATGCGGCGGATCCGGGCTGAAACGGTCGTTGCCGTCAGCCCGAGCCGTTCGGCCAGCTGCTGGTTGTTGGCCCGGCCATCGGCGCGCAGTGCGCGGATGATGGCAAGGTCGGTCGCGTCGGGCGATGCCGACTGATGGCCTGCGCCGACGCCGATGCTACCACCATGCCGGGACGCCTTGCGCGCTGTCCGGCCACTTTCCCGCTTCTGCTTCACGCAGCGCCGATGCCGAGGTGACGCTCGAAGAAGCGGGCCATGAGGTCGATCGCTTCGCGCGATTCCGGGATGCCTACGCTGTACCAGAAGCCGTGGGCCATCGCTTCGAACACGAAGAGCTCGGCATCGCGCCCGGCCTTGCGCAAGGCGCGGTGGAACATTGCGGCGGAGCTCAGCACGGCATCGCGCGTGCCGGTGACCAGCAGGGTCGGCGGGAAGTCCGAAAGGTCGCCCTTGATCGGCGCGAGCAGCGGATCGTTGCGGTTCGCCGTGCCGACGAACACGCCGCGCTCGCACTGCGGATCGTCGAGCTTCGCGCCGAGGTGGCCGTAGAAGCCCGATAGCGTCAGGTAGTTGAACGTATCGCCAAGCTGCGTCACATCGCCGCCCGCCGTGAACACGCCGCAGGCTGCGGGAAGGGGCAGGCCTTCCTGCTTGAAGCGCATGATCGCCATCGCCGTGAGGAAGCCGCCCGCCGACGTGCCGAACAGGATCACGTCCTTGGCCGCATGGGTTTTGAGCGCATCGCGATAGACCGCGACGATGTCGTCGACTGCGGCCGGGAAGGGGTGTTCCGGGGCAAGGCGATAGTCGACGGCGATGACTTCGCACCCCGTCTCGCCGGCAATGGGAATGGCCTCCACCAGCGAGCCCGAGCCCATCACGAAGCCGCCGCCGTGCAGGTTGATCAGCAGCTTGTCGGCATGGCGCACGCCGCCCTCAGGCTTGATGCGGTGGCAGCGTACGCCGTTGATCGCGGTTTCCTCGATGGTGCAAGGCCAAGCTTCGAGCGCCTGCTGGTTGAGCCATTCGAACATCGGCGCCAGCGGTTCGCGCATCAGCCACATCGGCACCGGCGGCGCGTCTTCGGGCATCTGCTGATTGGGATCGAAGCGCAGATAGGCCTTGGCTTCCTCGCTGATCGTGTCGGGCACGTCGAGCTTGACCCGGCCGAGGTCCACCACCCCGTTTTCGACATTGTAGCTGCGCATGAGTCTTGTTCCTTCGTGTGGCTGTTCGATCAGCTTGCTGCCAGCCGCTCGCGCAATTCGCGCTTGAGCAGCTTGCCGTTGGCGTTGCGGGGCAGGGGCGCGGGCTCGACACGGATGTCCTCGGGCACCTTGTAGTCGGAGAGCAGCGCGGCGACATGGGCGCGCAGCTGGTCCGCTGTCACCGGTTCGCAGAGATGGACGAAGGCCACCACGCGCTCGCCCAGTACCGGGCAGGGCTTGCCGACCACCGCTGACTCGACCACGGCGGGATGGGCGCAGAGCGTGTTCTCGACCTCGACCGACCACACCTTGAAGCCGCCCCGATTGATCATGTCCTTGAGCCGGTCGTGGAGGGAGACAAAGCCCTGCGCGTCTATCGCGCCGATGTCGCCCGATTTCCAGAAGCCGTGGCAATAGGCGGCTTCGGTGGCGGCAGGATCATTCCAGTAGCCGGGGCTGACCATGGGGCCTGCCATCCAGATCTCGCCCTGTTCGCCGCGCGGCACTTCGCGCCCTTGCGCATCCATCACGATCAGGTCGCAGCAGGTTACCGGCAGGCCAAGCTGGCGCGAGCGCGCGGCCGCCTCGTGGGCCGGCATGATCACGGCAGGCGAGGCGGTCTCGGTCGCCCCATAGGTGTTGTGCAGGGCAAGGCCGGGCAGGCGCGTGGCGATCTCGGCGATCGTCGCGTCGGGCATCGGCGCCCCGCCAAAGCCGCAGACCCGCCAGTCGGGCAGGGTCGCCCTGTCGCAGTCCGGCTGCATCAGGATCAGCGCGATCATGGCGGGGACGATCAGCGTATAGCTCATGCGCTCCTGCCGGGCGATCTCGACGAAGCGGGCCGCCTTGAACTCGCGCATGATCACCAGGCACCCTGCCATGGCGACGCTTACGCCGAGCAGGGCGACGAGCCCGGTGACGTGGCTTGCCGGGACCGCCAGCAGGCAGCGCTCGCCCTCGCGCAGGTCGTAATGCCTGCGGAAATGCAGGAGCGAATGGACCACGTTGCAATGGGTCAGCACCGCGCCCTTGGGCTTGCCCGTGGTGCCCGAAGTGAACAGGATGACTGCCGCATCGTCCTCGTCGACGGGATCGAAGTGCCGCGGTTCGGCGGCGGGGAGGGCGGTCTCATCAGCTATAGCAAAGCGATGGAGGAGAGCCTCGGGAAGATCGGGCAGGGCGGCATCGGCTTCATGGAACAGCACCGCCGCGCCGCTGGCGTCGAGAGCCTGCGCGATCTCCGGCTTGCTCAGCCGCAGGTTGAGCGGCACCGCGATCCATCCACCCCGCGCGCAGGCAAGAACGATGACCTGATATTCCAGCCGGTTGCCGAGCAGGATGGCAATGCGTGCGCCCTTGGCCAGACCTGCCTGTGCGAGCGCCGAGGCAAGCGACTGCACTGCCGCGTCCAGCTGCTGGTAGGTGAGCCGCCGCGCTCCATCGACCACCGCTTCCGCAAACGGCGCGCGCGCCACTGCCTGCGCCAGACAATCGGCCAGCGAGCGCGGCCGCTCGGCAAAGCAGCGCACCACGCGTCCATGATGGACTTCGTGGCGCAGATCGTCGGAAAACGCGTGCATCTTCTCTCCCGATGCGTCTTTCATCTTGTCATTGCGTAATCAATGCGCGAATGAGCTACGATAATCAATAGTAAGTGGCCACTGAGTCACATTGACCAGGCGCGTTTTTGCGATAGGCCAGCGAGGCGGCTGCAAGCCATGCCATCGGGGCAAATTGGGAGATAACCGGAAATGACTGCACTGTCAGGCTTCACCAAGCTGATCTGCCGCGATGAGGAGGCCATGGCCGCCTACTACACCTCGGTCTATGGCTACGGCATCGTCCAGCGCGTTGCCGGAAGCAGCGATGGCCAGCCCTTCCGCGAAGTGATCCTTGCACCGGGCGGTGACTGGACGCGCGGCTCGCTGGTCATGTTCAACTTCACCGAGCGCGATGCGCCGCGCGACCAGCAGGTCATCCTCGGCTTCGTGGTCGAAGACCTCGATGCATTGGTCGCCAAGATCACCGCCAATGGCGGCAAGCTGGTCGGTCCGATCCGCGAGGAAGCCGAACACGGCGTGCGCGTGGTATTCTCCACCGATCCCGAAGGCGCCCTGTGCGAAAACGTGCAGATGCTGGCCCATTGATCCGCAGCGGAGAGTAAGCACATGGCCCTGGACAAGGACGTATTCGCAGGCGGCGTCGCCGTCGTGACCGGTGCCGGCTCGGGCATTGGCGCAGGCCTCGCACGCCGCGCCGGCGCGCTCGGCATGACGGTGGTGGTGACCGACATCAACGAAACCGCAGCGGCCGAGACGGTTGCGGCAATCGTGGCAGCAGGCGGCAAGGCCGAGGCCGAGAAGGTCGACGTCTCGATCCCCGAGGAACTCGATCGCCTGGCAGAGCTGGTCTTCGCGCGCCACGGCGAAGTGCGCCTGCTGATCAACAACGCCGGGATCGAAACGGTCGGCTACACCTGGGAAGTGCCGACGGCACG
>JBKBUD010000113.1:0-6422 GCA_046290865.1 Novosphingobium sp.
GCGCCTGCGCCGCACCGATGGCGGGAAGCGAGAGCGCCGGGCCGGTGGAAATCGGCATCGTCGGGATCAACGATTTCCACGGCAGCCTCGAACCGCCGCGCCAGGCGGTGAACGTGGCCGATGGCAAGGGCGGGGTGACTCCGGTTCCGGCAGGCGGCGCGGCGTGGCTGGCATCGGCAATCGATGCGATCCGGGCGAAGCATCCGCTGTCGATGACGGTTTCGGCCGGAGACATGATCTCGGCCTCGCAACTGGCATCCTCGCTCTATCTCGATGAGCCCGCGATCGGCGTGATGAACCGCATCGGCGTGGACTTCAACGCGGTGGGCAACCATGAGTTCGACAACGGCCAGCAGGAACTGCTGCGCAAGCAGAACGGCGGGTGCGAGAAGTTCACCGCGAAAGAGCCCTGCGCGCTGGAGAAGTTCACCGGTGCGACGTTCAAGTACCTCGCCGCCAGCACCAAGCGGGCCGATGGCTCGACGCTGTTTCCGGCGACGGGCCTCAAGACCTTCGGCAGCGGCAAGCACGCCGTGACAGTGGGGGTGATCGGGCTGACGCTGAAGGGCACGCCGAACCTCGTCAATCCCACCGGGATTCAAGGCCTGACCTTCGCGGACGAGGCCGACACGATCAACGCTGCGGTGCCGAAGCTGAAAGAGCAGGGCGCCGATGCCATCGTCGTGCTGATCCACGAGGGCGGGCGCACCAAGGGCGATCCCGATCCGCAGGGGTGCAACGATTTTGCCGGAGATATCCGCCCGATCCTCGACCGGCTGGACAGCCGTGTGGACGTGGTCGTCTCGGGCCACACGCATTGGTCCTATGTCTGCGATTACGGCAAGCTCAATCCGGCCAAGCCGTTCCTGCTGACCAGCGCGGGCGTCTATGGCGAGCTGGTTACCGACATCACGCTGCAGATCGATCCGGTGGCGGGGCGCGTGGTCTCGAAGAAGGCCGAGAACGTGATCGTGCAGTCGGTGCCCTACACCTCGACGCGCAATACGCCGCTGTTTCCGCAGTTCCAGCCGCGTGGGGACATCGCCGCCTATGTGGCGAAGTACGTCGAGGCGTCGAAAGCGTACACCCAGCGCCCGATCGGCAAGATCGACCGCGCAGCGCCCAAGAACGAGGGTGCGGATGGCGGGGCGGGTGGTCCGCTGGGCAACCTAATCGCCGATGCGCAGCTTGGCGCGACGCGGGACAAGGGGGCGCAGATCGCCTTCATGAACCCCTTCGGCATCCGCGCCCCGCTGGTGCCTGCGACGGACGGCTCGCTGACCTTCGGCGACATCTACCTGTGCCAGCCCTTCGGCAACAACGTGGTGACCGAAAGCATGACCGGCGCGCAGATCAAGGCGGTGCTGGAAGAGGGGCTGGACGATACCGGGCCGAAGCAGGCGCTGGCGCCGTCGGCGGGTTTCGAGTTCCGCTATGACCCGCCGCGGCCTGCGGGGGACCGCATCGTCTCGATCACGCTGGACGGCAAGCCGCTGGACATGGCGCGGACCTATCGCGTGACGGTCAACGGCTTCCTTGGTCTGGGCGGAGACGGGTTCTCAGGCTTTGTCGGCAAGCCCGACACGGTGACTGGCCCCACTGACATCGACGCGCTGGAAAGCTGGATCAAGGCGGTGCCGGTGCGCAGCGTACCGCAGGAGGTGCGGGCTGGGGTGGTGAGGTAGCCATCGCGTCGTCCTACCGCACACACTTCCGTCGCCCCGGCGCAGGCCGGGGCCCACAAGCTGTCAACGCTGCGCGACTTCGATTGGTAAGAGCAAGCCGCGCCGTAATGGGCCCCGGCCTGCGCTGGGGCGACGGGAACCTGGTGCCGGTGGTTGCTACCCGAACAGCCAATGCCCGAGCAGGCGGTCGAACGGGAATGTAAAGAAGCCTGCAATCAGCAATGCGCCAAAAACCATGCCGCGCACGGCGCTGCGGTGACGCTTCACGTCGTGCCGCCGAGCCGCAACGATGATGATCGGCACTTGAATCAGCGTCCAGATCGAAAGCAGGTGGATCAGGCTGAAGTTGCCGCGATTGGTCAATCGGATGAACAGGCTGTCGACCGCAGTAAGCGCCATCGCAGCGACCCAGACATAGCCGAGCTTGCGGTGACCCGGTGTGCCACGTCGCTGCCAGAGGATGACGGGCGTCAGGCCGAGCGCGGTGGCGATCGTGGCAAGATGCACCCATACCACCAGCGGGATGCGCCCCCAGTCTGGCATGCCGCGCAAAATCGCAGCGCTCATTGCCGCAAGCATGACCAGTGCGCCTGCGCCGAGGAACCTTTCGAACCGGTCTGGACCGGCAATCGATGCTGTCGCCAAGATTTACCCCCGCTTCGGCGGCCACGGGATGAAACCCGAAGTGCGCTCGACGTATTGCTTATAGCCTGGGCGGCGATCGGCAATTCCCTTTTCCAGCAGCGGTTTGCCGGACCACTTGGTCAGCGTGAAGGTCAGAAACACCGGGCCGATCAGGCTCGCCAGCGCGACCCACAGTCCGGCTTCGGCGGCGGCGAGCCAGATGCCCCACCAGACGCAGGCGTCGCCGAAGTAGTTGGGGTGGCGGGTGTAGCGCCACAGGCCGGTCTGCAGGACCTTACCCTTGTTGGCGGGATCGGCGCGGAAGGCTTTGAGCTGCGCATCGCCCACCGCTTCGAAGGTGATGCCGAGCAGCCACAGCGCGGCTCCGGCCATGGCCAGCGGGCCGATGGGCGCGGGCGCTCCGCTGGCGAGCACGCCGAGTTGAGCGGGAAGGCAGGTGATGAACAGCAGCAGCGCCTGCGGGGCAAACACGAACTTCAGCGCGGCTGAGGCAAACTTGCCCTGCGCCTTGGCCTTGTCCAGCATCTTCGCATAGCGCGGGTCCTCGCCATGGCCCTGCCAGCGGGTGTAGAGGTGCCATGCGAGGCGCGTCGCCCAGATTACTGCCATGCCTGCGATCAGGCTCGCCCGCGCGCCGGGGCCTCCCGCCACATGCAGCCACGAAGCCAGCGCCAGCACGCCCATGCCCCCGCCCCACACCGCGTCGATGAAGCTGACGTCCCCGATCTTCACCGCCACGCGCCACAGCAGGCCCATGCCGACCACGAGGATCGCGACGTTGATCAGCAGGGCGAGGACGAGCGTGTCAGGCATCCGTGTTCTCCGGCAGTTCGGTCAGCCCTCGCCCGGGGTGCCTGGGCGTGACCTTGCGGTAGATCTCGAAGATCTTGCGCATGTCGGCCTCGTAGTCGCCAGATGGCCAGATGGCCGGGCCGAGGCCGCCGGTCTTCGTCCCGTAATCCATCATGCCGACGACCATGGGAACCTTGGCCTTCAGCGCGATGTGATAGAACCCGCTGCGCCACTGGCCGACGGCGCTGCGTGTGCCCTCGGGAGCGATGGTCAGCATGAAGCGGTCGCGCCGGGCGAATTCGGCGACCATGGCATCGACCACGTTCTTGCGTGCCGACCGGTCGATCGAAACCCCGCCCATGTCGCGCATGAAGCCGCCCAGCGGCCAGCGGAACAGGCTGTCCTTGGCCATGAAGTGCGGCTTGAGGCCAAGATCCTCGGTCAGCCCGATGAAGTAGAGGAAGTCCCAGTTCGAGGTGTGCGGCGCGGCGATGATCACGCAGCGCCCGTTCTCCGGCGGCGTGCCTACAGCTTTCCACCCCCGGCTGCGGTAAAACCACACCAGCGCCTTGCGCACGATGCGCGACAGCAGGCTGGGCCTGCGATCCTCGATTGCCCCGTCCATCCTCTTCTCCCCACCGGGAGATTAGCGCGGGAACCGGGACCTGTCTAACGCTCCCCCGCATCGGGCCAGACGGCCATGCGCGGGGTCGAGCGGCGCAGGAACAGGCTGGGCAGCTTCACCAGCATCAGCGACTTGTGGATCCAGTAATCGGCACAGCGCTCGCGCAACTTTGCCTTCTCGCGGCCCTGGCCATCGAGCCATGCGGCATAGGGCATCCAGTGGTCGGGCTCGTCCTTCTCGACCACCTCGAAGATGCGCTTCATTGCCTTGTCCGAGCGCACGTGGCGGTTGGCCAGCAGCACTTCGACCTGCCGCATCCCGCGCTGTTCGGTGAGCATGATCACCCGGCAGAGCTTCTCGAAGGCCTCCGGGCTGGCAATCACCCCTTGCGTATCGAGCTCGTCGATCGAGCAGCCGAAGACCTTGAAGATGAACCGGTCTATGTGGCCGCAGGTGGAATCGACGGCGAGCGGCATCATACCGCGCAGTTCGAACCAGCGCTTGAACATGATGTAGTGCTTGCGCTCGTCGGCGCGGTGCTTCTCGATTGCGGCAATGAAGGCAGGATTGTCCGGACACCGCACCCGCACCGCCTCGAGCACGCGGTCGAGCGAAGTGTAGCCGCGGTGCTCGTTGTAAAGATAGATCGAGGCGAGCACGTCGAGGAAGCGCGCGCGGAAACGTCGTCCCGGATGGACAAGGAAAAAAGGAGGGTCTGCGATCACTCGGGGCATGGTGACATGCTGACGCTGTGCAAAGTGACTGTAATATGAACGAATTTGATCTTGAATGATACTTCGCGCTGGTCAATCACTATCCTCCTGAACAGGAGCAGGCATGTTGCGTCGATTTATCGTCTTGGTTCTCGCTATTGTGGGTTTTGCGGCAGGGAACGTCCCGGCCATGGCTGAACGACCGGCAGCGGATTTCGCCCGTCTGCCGATGATCGAGGCCCCGAGCCTGTCCCCTAACGGAAAGCTGGTCGTCGCGATGGCCTCGATTGGGGGCAAGCAGGAGCTGGTTATCATCAAGGCCGATGGCGGCGGGCTGCAGGCGCGGCTACCAGTGAAGGACGTGGACGTGCGCTATGTCCGCTGGGTCAATGACGAGTGGCTGATCGCCACGGTCGGGGTGGAGATTCCGGCCACTGGCGGCATGGGCCTCGGTACCCGTTTGATCGCCTTCCGCACGGACGGGTCGGATGCGCACTTCCTGATCGACCGGCGCGATGGCGGGGCGGGCTTCAGCATGGCTGACGTGCTCTGGGTGGCACGGGACGGTTCGCCGCGCATCCTCCTGGCCTCGCAGACCTCGTTCTACCTTGGCGATGAGGGCTTCTGGCCCAATGTTTCGACGGTCGATGTCGCGACGAATACTTTCAGCAAGCTGGTCTGGCCGCGCGAAGGCGTGCAGGACTGGTATGCCGATCGCGATGGCAATGTGCGCCTGGGCATCGGCATCGAGAAGGACGGGCTGCGCTACCGCGCGCTCTACCGCGCCAGCAACAAGGACAATTTCGACGAGTTCGCCAACGTCCGGCGGACCGAGGAACTGATCGTTCCCGATGTCATCCTGGGCGACGGCTCGGCGATTGCCTTCAGCACCCGCAGCGGCACCAACGCGGCCTACAAGCTCGATCTCAAGACCATGCAGGTTGGCGAGAAGCTGTTCGACGCGGGAGCCTACGACATGTCGAACCTCTATCTCGACAAGGCGCAGACCCGGGTTCTCGGCTATGGCTTTACCGACACGCGCTATCGCACGGTATGGATCGACGAGGGGCGCAAGAAGATTCAGGCGCAGCTTGAAGCGAACTTTCCCGGCAAGCAGGTTCGCATCATCAGCCTCAGCCAGGACGAGAAGGTCCTGCTGTTCAAGGTGGAAAGCGCCTCCGCTCCCGGCGCGTACTATGTCTTCGAGGCCGGACAACCGCTGACCCGGCTGGCGCTGGAGAACGCGACGCTCGGCACCCGCGCATTGGCGCCGGTGAAGACTGTCTCGTACAAGGCGCGAGATGGCATGGCTCTCACCGCTATCCTGACCCTGCCGGTTGGCGTCGAGGCGAAGAACCTGCCGGTGATCGTGATGCCCCACGGCGGCCCGGCGGCGCGCGACGACGAGAGTTGGGACTGGTGGGCGCAGTTCCTCGCCGACCGCGGCTATGCGGTGATCCAGCCGAATTTCCGCGGCTCGACGGGCTTCGGCACGGCCTTCCAGCAGGCGGGGGCGGGCCAGTGGGGCTTCAAGATGCAGGACGATGTCGACGATGCCCTCGCCTATCTCGGCAAGGAAGGGATCGCTGACGTCAAGCGCGCCTGCGTGGTCGGCGGCTCCTACGGCGGCTATGTCGCCATGCGCGCGGCCGAGCGCAATCCCGACCTCTACCGCTGCGCCATCAGCTATGCCGGGGTGGCGGACCTGCCCGAGATGATCAAGTATGATCGCAACTTCATCGGCGGCCTTGGAACAACCGAATATTGGCGCAGCCGTGCCGAGGACCTGTCGGACGTCTCGCCGATCAACCATGCCGCCCGGACCGCGATTCCGATCCTGGTGATCCACGGCAAGAAGGACCGCCGCGTGCCCTTCGCCCAGTCGAAGACCTACGTCGACCGGCTGAAGAAGGCAGGCAAGGAGCATGAATTCTTCATCCAGCCTGAAGGCGACCACTTCTT
>JBKBUD010000114.1:0-6311 GCA_046290865.1 Novosphingobium sp.
GGGTGATACCACACCCAGATCCAGCGGTTGGCTTCTGTGACATGCCAGGTGCGCGTGCACTTGCGCTTGACCTGCGGCGGGATCGACTTGGAGTAGGGGATCTCCTTCACGGTCCCTTCCTCGCCATCATAGCGCCAGGCGTGGAACGGGCATTCGAGCAGGTTGCCCGAGACTTTGCCGCCATGGCCCATGTGCGCGCCGAGGTGCTTGCAATAAGCGTCGATCACGCGGACCTGGCCGTCCTCGCCGCGCCACATCGCAAGGTCCTGCGAGAAGTAGCGCAGCGGCTTGACCTCGCCCGCGGCAAGGTTTGCCGAAAGGTCGATCGGATACCAGCCGAGCGGGAAGCCGATGTCGAGATTGCGCTCCTGCACCGAAGCACGGCCCGGGACGGGCGCGGTGCGCCAGTCGATCAGGTCCTGGCCTTTGAGCTTTTCGAGGATTTGCCAGACCGCGACGGGAGCGGTGCGGGCATCTGTTGATTCTAGCGTATTCTGGGGTTCCGCCATGGCTTCACTCCTGAATTGCCGGGGCGGGGGTTGTCTCCGTCCTCGGCCTGACTTGCGGAAGGAGCAGACTTCCCGGCTCCCTGGGATGGCTTAGAGCCCGAAGACCTTCATCGCGTTCTCGCGCAGGAACTTCGGCCATACCTCGTCCTTGAACGGCACGTTCTGCATGTCGGACATGATGCGATCGAGGCTGAGGCCCATCGGGAAGTACCCGGCGTAGATCACCTTGTCGGCGCCGCGGGTGTTGGCGTAGTCGATGATCGCCTTGGGGTAGTGCTTGGGCGCGAAGGCGCTGGTCGAATAGTAAAGGTTCGGCCACTTCAACATCAGTTTGACAGCCAGCGCTTCCCATGGCTCGGCGCCGTGGCGCATGACCACCTTGAGTTCGGGGAAGAACCAGCAGACCTCGTCGAGATGCTCGACCTTCTGCGTCTCCATCGGGATGCGCGGGCCGGGAATGCCGACATTGAGCAGGATCGGCAGGCCGAGTTCCTCGCACGCGGAATAGATCGGCCACATGTACTTGTGGTTGATCGCCACCTGCGGGAGCGTGCCCGATGGGAACACCGAAACCGCCGAGAGGCCGACTTCGGCGTGGATGCGCTTGATGCGGCGGACTTCCTCGGTGCCGTTGTTGGGGTTGACCGGCAGGTCGAAGAAGAAGCGGTCAGGGTAGAGCTCCTTGGCGCGGTACGAGGTGTCGTTCTCGTTCCAGCCGACGAGGGCCTTGTCGACATTGTGCTTGTCCATCTGCGCGACGGTCCAGGCGAGGTAGTCGTCTTGGCGGCCAGACTGCGGGATATCCTTGAACATGTACTGCGCGGGCATGGCGAACTGGCCCAGCGTCTGCTTGTCCTTGATCAGCGGGCGGAACGGCGCGAACCATTCGGCGCGGTCCTCGGCATCGGGAATGCCGAGCATGCAGTCGATGATGCCGATGTTGGTGGGCATGGCCATGTCAATTTTCTCCGGAAAGGGCGGGCCACAGCTTGCGCAGGGCGATCTTGTCGACCTTGCCCAGCGCGTTGCGCGGCAGCGGGGTGGTGGTCAGGGCGACCCGCGTGGGCGCCTTGTAGCGGGCGAGGCGGCTGGCGACCCATTCGATCACGCCGGCCTCGTCGATGTTCGGAGCAATGACGACCGCGACGAGGCGTTCGCCCAGGCGCTCGTCGGGCAGGCCGAAGGCAGCGCATTCGGTGAGGCCGGGGATCGTGCCCAGCACGCGCTCGACTTCGGCGCAGTAGATGTTCTCGCCGCCGGAGATGACCATGTCCTTCTTGCGGTCGACGATGAACACGTAGTCGTCCTCGTCGACCAGCCCGACGTCGCCGGTGCGCAGCCAGCCATCGGCGGTGAGCACGGCGGCGGTGTCCTCGGGGCGGTTCCAGTAGCCCTGCATGACCTGCGCGCCGCGCACGACGATCTCGCCGGTCTCGCCGGGGGGGAGGATCTCCCCGTCAGGGCCTTCGATGCGCACGTCGACCATCGAGAGGCGGCGTCCGGCGGCGGCGGGACGCGCCATGAATTCGGGGCCTACCGCCTGCGCGATCGCGCCCGAACATTCGGTCATGCCATAGCCGGTGCCGATCTGCGCGTGCGGGCACAGCGCGTGGACTTCCTCGACCAGGTTGACCGGCAGGGCCTGTCCGCCGCAGCCGATGTTGCGCAGGGAGGCAAGGCTGGTGCCGTCGATCCGCGCGCGGTGGAGGATGTCCCACAGCATGGTCGGCACGGCGCTGAACATCGAGATCTGCTCTGCCGCGATGAGGCGGGCGGCTTCCTCGGCATCCCAGCGGCGCATGATCACGACCTTGCCGCCGCCGAGGAACGGCGAGAGGAAGCCCGAGCCGAGGCCGGAGATGTGGAACAGCGGATAGACCAGCAGCGATGCCTGCTGCGGCATCTGCGCGATCAGGGCTTGCGTCGTCGTGCCCATCTGCGCCGCCATGTTGCCGAGCACGACCATGCCCGACATCTGCGTGGTCATCAGCCCGGTGATGACGTTGCGATGCGAAAGCACCGCGCCCTTGACCCGGCCGGTCGTGCCCGATGTGAACAAGATGGCGCAAGGGTCAGTGGGCTTGGCAACGCCTGGATCAGGCGTCGGTGTCGCCGTGCGCAGCGCGAGTTCTGCGGCGTCGAACGGCTTGGTGAGATCGAGGACACGGCCCTTGAAGCCTGCGTCGCGGATGGCGGCGGTGCGCTCGCTGTCGGCCAGTACCACGGCAGGATCGACGTCTTCCAGCATCGCCAGCAGCTCGGGGCCGGAGCCACGGCTGTTGACCAGCACGGCGACGCCGCCAGCCTTCATCACGGCAAGGAAGGCGACGAGCCATTCGGCGCGGTTGCGCATGGCGATGGCGACGCGGTCACCGCGGCGCACGTGCAGGATCGGCACCAGCTGGTCGCGCCAGGCGAAGACCTGATCGTAGGACATGCGGCGCTCGGCACCGGCACTGTCGAAATCGATCACGCAGGTCCGGTCGCCAAAGCGGCGGGCGGATTCGATCAGCAGGCTGAGGTCTGGCGGCGCGGCGACGAACTGGCGCAGGCCGTCACGCTCGCCGATCTCGAACGGGGAGCCGGGGCCAGTGACGCGGGCCAGCACCTGCGCGGGCGTGGGGGCATCGACGGTCGCGCTCATGCCGCGTCCCTTGCGCGCCGGTGATGCATTGAACTTCTCCCATCGAATCGATGCATGCCATCGTTTGATATAGCTCTATGCCAGCATTTGCGGATTTGAAAGTCTTAAATTTTGCGCATTGTCGGTTTTTTGACGCGTTTCAGCCCGGATGCGCAGAATTGCGCGGGATCGTCTGCGCGATTGCACCCATTCTGCCCGATTGCACCGCAAATGCCATCATGTGCGGGGGTACGGTTGCGGCGGGCCGGGGGGCTTGGCAGTCTTGCTGCAAGGACAGAAGGCAGGAGAGCGATGATGGCAGGTCAGTTTCCCGATGGTGCGGTGATCGTGTTCGGCGGCAGCGGCGGATTGGGGCGCGGTGCGGCAGTGGAGTTCGGCAAGGAAGGCGCGGACGTGGCGATCGTCTATCGCTCCAAGCAGGCGGTGGCCGAGGAAGCGGCGGCGCAGATCGCGGCGATGGGCCGCAAGGTGACGATCCACCGCGCCGACGTGCGCGAACGCGCGCAAGTCCAGGCGGTGTTCGCCGAGGCGGTCGCCGCGCATGGCCGGGTGCATACCGTGGTATGGGGCGCAGGGCCCGTGGTGCCACAGTTCCACATCGGCGACTGGACCGAACAGATGTTCCGCGATTCGATGGAGATCGAGGCGTTCGGCTTCAACAACGCCGTCCACACCGCGCTGCCGCACATGCGCGCGATGGGTGGCGGCAGCTTCGTCCATCTGGGATCTGCCGGGCACGACTGGTGGCCTGCGCAGGACGGGCTTTCCGTGGCGCCCAAGGCCTGCAACGAGGCCTTGATCAAGGGTATCGCCAAGGAAGAGGGCAAGTTCAACATCCG
Organism: Novosphingobium sp.; assembly: GCA_046290865.1. Taxonomy (GTDB): domain Bacteria; phylum Pseudomonadota; class Alphaproteobacteria; order Sphingomonadales; family Sphingomonadaceae; genus Novosphingobium. Next base: position 3,993 of record JBKBUD010000114.1, read on the forward strand.
CGCCAACACGGTGCTGGTCGGCGTGATCGATGCCGGGCAGTTCAAGGTGCACAAGGAAGTGGGCACGTTCACGCCGGAATGGGAAGCGGCGGTCAAGGCCATGCTGCCGCTGGGCCGCTTCGGCGAGCCCGAGGACATCGGCCAGGCGGCGGTATTCTTCGCCTCGGCGCGGGGCAAGTACGTTACCGGGCAGACGATCTCGGTCTCGGGCGGGTTCGGTGTCTGAGCATCCGCTAGGCCCAAAGGTGATTTCGGCGGACGAGATGGCGACGCGCATGGCGCTGCGCCACCTCGTCGATGCCTATGGCCACGGCATCGACCGGCGCGACTGGGACCTGCTGCGCACGCTCTATCACGACGATGCGGTGGACGATCACACGCCCTACTATTGCGGCCCCGCCAGCGGTTATATCGACTGGCTGCCGGGGATGATGGCCAACTGGCGCGCGACGATGCACACCGCTTTCACGCAGTTGCTGGTGGTGGATGGCGACCGGGCCGAGGGTGAAGTGACCGCGCGGGCGTGGCACCTGACGCTCGACGGCGCGCGCCAGTTCGTGGCGTGGGGCCGCTATGCCGACCACTACGAGCGGCGCGATGGCGTGTGGCGCTTTGCGCGGCGCTCGTTCATCCTCGACCATGCCGAGGACCTGCCTGCCAACGTCGGCGACAACTTCGGCAGCGAGGGCGTCGGCACCGGGCGGGCGGGGGCGGAAGACCCGGTCTATGCGCGGTTGGGGTTGTTCGGCGCGCGGCGCTGATTGCCCACCCCGCTGCAACTAGGTTCGCTGCGCTCTCCAAGTCTCGCCGCCCTCCCGCTTGCGGGAGGGCGGGAACAGGTCTTTCAACTCCCCTCCCGCCAGCGGGAGGGGGAGGGGGCGGGGGTGGGCAAAGGCGCAATCGCTCAGTCGAAATTCGCCTGCCCGCCGTCCAGCGGGATCGTCGCGCCCGTGAGGTAGCCGAGGTCCTGGCCACACAGGGCGACGATGGCGCGGCCGATGTCCTCTTCCAACTTGCCGATGCGGCCCAAGGGAATGGTCTTGAAGAAGGCCTTGGCCTCTTCGGGATAGTGTTCGAGCCAGCCCTTGAGGCCCGGCGATTCGGCGTGGGGAGCGATGGTCAGGACGCGGATGCCCTCGCGGCCCCATTCGGCAGCGGCGGCGCGGGTGAGCGAACGGATCGCCTGCTTGACCGCGGCATAGGCGCCATAGCCAGTCATGTCCCAGCGGATGCCGGCCGAGGAGCACAGGTTGAAGATCGTGCCGCCGCCGCGCGCGACCATGTGCGGGTGGGCGAGCTTCATCAGGCGATGCGTGGCGAGCGGGCCGGATTCGAAGCCTGCGGTGAAGGCCTCGTCGCTCACGTCCATAAGCTTGCCGAGCGGCACTTCCTGGGCATTGTTGACGAGGATGTCGAGCCCGCCGAACGTGGCGACGGTCTGGTCGACCATCGCGGCGAGATCAGCGGCGTCCTTGACATTGCCAGCGAGCGGCAGCGCCTTGCCACCGCGCTCGGCGATCAGGCGCGCGGTTTCCTCGACCTTGGCGAGCGTGCGGCCGGTGATCGTCACGGCAACGCCTTCGCTGGCCAGCGCCAGCGCGATGCCCTGTCCCACGCCCTGACCGCCACCGGTCACCAGCGCTACCTTGCCTGCGAGATTGGTCATGGCTCTCCCTTTCGATTCCGTTTGCGCAAGGCCTATAGGCATGGATAATGCGTAGCAACAGGAAATAAGAATTACGCGTAACACGTTCGGGTGATGAAAGCAGATGCTCTTGCGAAGAGGGTGCGGTCACTCGATACGAATCACCGGGATGGGATGAGAATGACTGAAATCAACGGACAGCGCCGCTTGCGCTATGCGATCATCGGCGCAGGAATGTCGGGCGTGATGGCGGCGATCAAGCTGCTGCAGCGGGGCGATGCCGATTTCCAGGTGTTCGAGAAGGGCGCGGAACTCGGTGGCACCTGGCGCGACAACCGCTATCCGGGGCTGACCTGCGATACGCCCTCGCACGCCTATAGCTACAGCTTTGCCTTGAACCCCGACTGGAGCGCCTATTACGCGACGGGGCCGGAGATCCACGCCTACTTCAAGGGCGTGGCCGAACGCTTCGGGGTGATGCCCTACGTTCGTTTCAACAGTGAAGTGACTTCGTGCTCGTTCGACGATGCGAAGAAGACTTGGACACTCGGCATCGTCGACGGCTCTGCTTACGAGGCGGACGTGGTGATTGTGGCAACCGGCGTGCTGCATCATCCCAAGATGCCGGACCTGCCGGGGCTGGACACCTTTGCCGGCAAGGCATTCCATTCGGC